>CAMWMT010000083.1 GCA_947175375.1 uncultured Clostridiaceae bacterium
CGATTGGCTCTGTCTGGCGGGACTGGCGGTATGCCTTGATCCTGTTCGGTACAGCTTTTTCGGTTTATGGATATTATTACCGTCTGGCTGTGAAAGAATTCGGGGGAACGACAGGGGATATTGCCGGGTTCTTTGTGCAGGTGTGTGAGCTGATGATGGCGTGTACTGTGATGCTGGGAGGGAAATTTTTATGATACTTGTAACGGGCGGATGCTTTCAGGGAAAGACAGTTTATGCGTGTGAGAGATTTGGAATTGAGAGAGAAGAAGCGGTGGATGGCGCAGCCTGTCCTCTGGAAGAGCTGTATCGGACGAAACTTCTGTATCATTTTCATGAATACATCCGGAGGCTGATGGAAGCGGGACAGGAATTTTCTCTGGAAAAGCTGAGAAGAGAAAATTCGGAAGTGGTGCTGGTGACCAACGAGCTGGGATACGGAGTGGTTCCGGTGGACCGTTTCGACCGTGCATATAGGGAGAAGACCGGGCGGATCTGTTGCCAGGTCGCGAAAGAGGCTACGCAGGTGCACCGGGTAGTCTGCGGGATTGGAACGGTGATTAAGGATGGTTGAAATCGTACTGCTCCGCCACTCCATGACAAAAGGAAATTTGGAAGGGCGATACATCGGATGCCGGACGGATGAACCGCTCTGCGAAGAAGGGATCCGACTGCTTAAGAATCATTCTTATCCGGCAGTAGACCGGATCTATGCAAGCCCCATGAAGCGGTGCGTGGAGACCGCGCAGATGATATGGGGAAACGTCGAACAGACAGCTCATATAGCAGATGATCACTCTGTTCGGACAATGGAACAATGCAACCGGGAAAAGCAGATTCCTATGACACTGGTGCCGAAGCTTCGGGAATGTGATTTTGGGGATTTTGAGAATAAAAATTACCAAGAACTGAATGGGAATCCTGATTATCAGAAATGGATCGACAGCGGAGGAAAGTTGCCATTTCCGGGCGGGGAATCTATGGAAGCGTTCAAGCGGCGCTGTCAGACGGGATTTGAAGAGCTAGTCCGGGAGATTACAGAACTGGAGTTACAGGTATTCTCAGACAAAGAGAAAAGTGCAGGGAGCGCGCTTCGGATCGCCGTAGTTGTACATGGCGGAACCATCATGGCAATCCTGGAGCGCTTCGGTTTTCCCAAAAGAGATTATTTTGACTATCAGGTAAAGAACGGGTGCGGGTATCTGCTGACACCTGTGGAAGGAACAGACTTATGGAATTATCAATGCTTGCCGTAGGGCTTGGATTTTTACTGGATCTGCTGATGGGTGATCCTCACTGGCTCTATCATCCCATCCGGCTGGTGGGACATCTGATCAGCGGACTGGAAACGTTGCTTCGCTACGTTTTTCCGAAGACGGAAAAGGGAGAACTGACAGCAGGAATGTTTCTTCTGGTGCTGACCACGGGGATCACCATGACGGCAGCATGGGGACTGCTTTTTCTGGCAGGCAGGCTGCACCCTTATGTCCGGTTTGGTCTGGAAACGGTGATGTGTTATCAGCTTCTCGCCACAAAATCCTTGAAGGATGAGACGATGAAGGTGTATACTGCATTGAAAGAAGGTGATATCGAGGGAGCGCGCCACGCAGTTTCCATGGTGGTGGGCCGGGATACGGCGGTGCTCGACGATATCGGTATCACAAAAGCGGCAGTGGAGACTGTGGCAGAGAATACGTCGGACGGGATCATCGCGCCGCTTCTCTTCCTGGTCATCGGCGGCGCTCCGTTTGGATATTTTTATAAAGCGGTCAATACGATGGATTCCATGGTTGGCTATAAAAATGAATCTTATCTATATTTCGGTAGAGCGGCGGCAAAGTTTGATGATGTGATGAACTACATTCCGGCAAGGCTGTCCGCAGTGCTGATGGTATTTGCCAGCATATTTTTGAAAATGGATGTCCGAAATGCGTGGAGGATCTATATGCGTGACCGGTACAATCACAGCAGTCCCAATTCTGCCCATACGGAGGCGGTCACGGCGGGGGCGCTGCATATACAGCTTGCCGGAAATGCATATTATTTTGGAAAACTATATGAAAAACCAACGCTGGGGGACGCGGACCGTCCGGTGGAATATGAGGATATTCGGCGCGCCAACAAGCTTCTGTATGGGACTGCGATCCTGGCGTTGGCGGTATTTCTGGTTGTGAAAGGAGTTATCTTATGGGTCATGTAAAAAAAGGATGTCTGCATATCTATTGTGGAGACGGAAAAGGAAAGACAACGGCGTCTGTGGGGCTTGCCGTGCGTGCAGCAGGGCATGGAATGAAAGTGCTGTTCTGTCAGTGCATGAAGGACGGAACCTCCAGTGAGGTGGAGATGCTGAAAAAACTGGGCATTGAGCATTGCTGCTGTACGGAAAAATTTGGATTTTTTTGGAATATGACAGAAGAGCAGAAGGAACAGGCAGCGCATGCCTACACTCATTTATTCGAGGATGCAACCAGAAAGGCAGAAGACGAAGGATATGACCTGCTGGTTATCGATGAGTTTATGAGTGCTTATAACCACGGGCTGATCTGCCAGAAGACAGCGCTTCATTTCCTGATGAACCATCCGGAAGGTCTGGAGGTAGTCCTGACCGGGCGCGATCCGGGGGAAGAGCTTCTGCAACTGGCGGATTATGTAACAGAGATGAAGAAGGTGAAGCATCCGTTTGACAAAGGCGTGCCGGCACGCAGGGGGATTGAAATGTAGAATTTATGGCAGAGATGGTCTGTTGAGTATAAGTACTTTGAAATGAAAGACCGACTACACAAAGGCGTATGGAATTGTAATGTTAGCCATGCGTCTTTTTTGGCATTCAGAAAAGGAATAGTCAGGCTGCTCTTGCGGAATACCAGTTTCTGGCCAGATGAATCTGATGATCTTTTATTCTCCTGAACGATAACAGAACTGAAACGATGCGGAGCAGTTGAAGAAAAGTCGGAATCTGTGTATAATGGTCACATACATCAGAGATAAACGATATAGAATTTGAATACTGGGGGTACAGGAAAATATAAACGAACGGGAGTGGCGAAATATGGCAAGAACAGTAGGTATGGGGATTCAGAGCTTCGAAAAGATCAGAGAGAGACAATGCTTCTATGTGGATAAGACAGGTTTTATCAAAGAATGGTGGGAGAATCAGGATGATGTGACCCTGATTACCCGTCCCAGGCGGTTTGGCAAGACCTTGAATATGAGCATGCTGGAGCAGTTTCTGTCCGTGGAATATGCGGACAGGGGAGATCTTTTTGAGGGACTTTCCATTTGGAAAGAAGAAAAGTACCGGGAGATGCAGGGTACATTTCCGGTGATCAGTCTGTCCTTTGCCGGTATGAAGGAGAGCAGCTATCAGGAGGCAAGGCATAAGATCTGTCTGCTGCTCACGAATCTTTATTCGCATTTTGACTTCCTGAGAGATGGGAATGTGCTGACCGATAAGGACCGTGCGTACTGGGACCGGGTGTCAGCGGATATGAATGAAAGCGACGCGTCCATGGCGATCCATCAGTTATCCGGATATCTGCATCGCTGTTATGGCAGGAAGGTAATCATTCTTCTGGACGAATATGACACGCCCATGCAGGAAGCATATGTGCATGGATACTGGAAGGAACTGGTAGAGTTTATCAAGGGGATCTTCAATTCCACATTTAAGACGAACCCATATCTGGACCGGGCGGTTATGACGGGAATCACAAGAGTCAGTAAGGAGTCGATTTTTTCAGATCTGAATCATCTGGAGGTTGTGACAAGTACTTCGAGAAAATATGAGACGGCTTTCGGGTTTACGCAGCAGGAAGTATGGGATGCCCTGGAAGAGTATGGATTATCTGTAAAAAAGGAAGAAGTAAGGGCATGGTACGATGGTTTTACGTTTGGCGGGCAGTCAGGTATTTACAATCCGTGGTCCATCTTAAACTACCTGGATAAACAAAGATTTGCTGCTTACTGGGCGAACACCAGCAGCAACCGTCTGGTTGGAAAGCTGATCCAGGAAGGCAGCAGCAGTATGAAATTGATCATGGAAAGACTCCTGATGGGAGAGAGCTTTTCTGCACAGTTGGATGAGCAGATCATATATGACCAGTTGGATCAGGATGAGTCAGCCGTCTGGAGTCTCTTTCTTGCTAGCGGTTATCTGAAGATTCAGCATTATGAAGGGCATATGACTGAATTCGGAGAGTGGGTAGAGGAATATGAACTGGCGCTTACAAATTTTGAAGTGAAGATCATGTTCCGGAATCTGATCCGCTCCTGGTTTGCGATCGTGAGATCGGAATATCATATTTTTACCGAAGCATTGATTCAGGGTGATCTGGAAACGATGAATACGTATATGAACCAGGTATCAGAGGAATTATTCAGTTTCTTTGATACTGGAAGGAAACCATCTAAAAAGGCAGAACCGGAACGGTTTTACCATGGTTTCGTACTGGGACTTCTTGTGGAACTGAATGACAGGTATGTGGTAACATCGAACCGGGAGAGCGGGTATGGACGCTGTGATGTACAGATGGAGCCAAGAAAAGAGAGCGATGATGCGATTCTTCTGGAATTTAAGGTGAGGAATCCAAAGACTGAAGAGAATCTTGAAAAAACCGTGGAGAATGCCCTGGCACAAATCGAGAATCAGGATTATGCAGCGGGACTGAGACAGAAGGGCATACAGGATGAACGGATCAGGAAGTACGGATTTGCATTTGAAGGAAAAACGGTCCTGATTGGTCAGGCGTAAAAGGAGCAGTATGAATTATAAAGCAGTCATACAATATGAAGGCACCCGTTATCGGGGCTGGCAGGTACAGGGGAATACGGATAATACGATTCAAGGCAAGCTGGAGGCTCTTTTGTCGCGGATGGAAGGAACACCGGTAGAGGTTCACGGTTCCGGTCGGACGGATGCCGGGGTCCATGCGGCAGGACAGGTTATCAGCTTTCGGTGCGGTAAAACCAGAGATGCGGAAGAGATCTGTAAATATATGAACCGATATCTGCCGGAGGATATCGCAGTACTGTCCGTGGAAGAAGCCGCTCCCAGATTTCACGCGCGGCTGAACGCAGTGAGAAAGACTTATGTGTACCGGATATGGAATGCCCCGACCGTCCCTGTATTTGGACGCCGGTATCTGACCCGGGTGGAGGAGACGCTGGATGTGGAAGCCATGCGGACAGCCGCAGGGTATTTGTGCGGTTCCCACGATTACCGGGCGTTCTGCTCTCTGAAACGGTTTAAAAAATCCACCGTGCGGACGGTGGAAGCAATCCATATCTTTCAGGAAGGTCCCAGGATAGAAATCACTTTCGTAGGAGATGGGTTTCTGTATCATATGGTTCGGATTCTGACAGGGACGCTGGTGGAAGTGGGGCTTGGAATTAGGGAAGCAGAGTCTGTGAAGGACATTCTAGCGAGCCGGGATCGGGCATGTGCCGGACGCCTGATGCCTCCGGAGGGTCTGATGCTCATGAAGGTGGAGTATTAGGAACTGTTCATAAATAAATCTTTACATTTGATTTTTCTGATCCTGCAAAGTTATTTATGAACAGTTCCTTAGCAAATGCCGGGGCAGGTTCTGAAAGGCAGGAAAAGACAGTATTGAGTTATAGGAGGCAGAGTATGGGAGAACATATTACAACGTATTCGAAAGTTCATATGTCACCGCTTACTCCGGAAGCCGGGGATATTCAGATCAGGGACATTGCTCATGCGTTATCCCTGATGGTGCGGGCCAACGGGCATTTTCCAAAGTTCTATTCGGTGGGACAGCACTGTATCCACTGTTGCGAGGAGGCATATGCAAGAGGGTATACAAAGCGCGTTCAGCTTGCGTGCCTGCTGCATGATGCCAGCGAAGCATATCTGGCAGATATCACGCGTCCGGTCAAGCATCATCTGCCGAAATACAGAGAGATTGAAAAAATTCTTCAGGATTCCATCTTTCAGAAATATATGGGAGAGATGTCAGAAGAAGAGGAGAGACTCTGGAAGAAACTGGACGATCTGCTTTTATATTATGAATTTGACCATTTTATGGGAGAGAAGCTGATGGAATGTCCGGGAATGCTTAAGAGCAATCCGGTATTTGATACGGAACCGTTTCAGGTGACAGAGCAAAAATATTTGGACTGGTTTGAAAGGCTGTGGGAAGGATGACGGGTCAGGGCTGCAGGCTCTGTCCGCGGGAGTGTATGGTAGACAGGGCCCACGGAGAGTTGGGGTACTGCCGGATGCCTATGGAGATACATGCGGCAAGAGCAGCGCTCCATTACTGGGAGGAGCCATGTATCTCAGGAAAAGAAGGTTCCGGAACGGTCTTTTTCTCCGGCTGCACGCTCCGGTGTGTATTCTGCCAGAATCATGAGATTGCAGCGGGAGATATCGGAAAGAAGATCAGTGCGGAGAGGCTGACGGAGATCTATCTGGAGCTGCAGGAGCAGGGTGCCAACAATATCAATCTGGTGACAGCCGGACATTTCCTGCCGTTAATCATCCAGTCACTCCAAAAAGCAAAGGAACAGAGTCTGAAGATCCCGGTAGTATATAATACCAGCGGTTATGAAAAAGTGGATACGCTGCGCTGTCTGGAAGGACTGGTAGACATCTGGCTTCCGGACTACAAATATCAGAGCCAGGAGCTGGCCCGGCGGTATTCTCATGCGGCGGACTATCCCATGCAGGCAAAAGAAGCGCTCTCAGAGATGGTACGTCAGGCAGGAAGCCCTGAATTTGACAGCAGAGGCATGATGAAAAAAGGTGTGATCGTTCGTCATCTGGTGCTGCCCGGCTGCGTATATGACAGCAAGGATGTACTGGAATACCTGCACGATACATGGGGAGAACAGGTCTGGGTCAGTATCTTAAGCCAGTATACACCCCTGCCCCATGTCAGGAGCTTTCCGGAACTGGATCGGAAAGTTACAAAAGAAGAATATGGGGAGGTCGTGGACTATGCACGGTTTCTCGGAATGAAGCAGGTGTATGTCCAGATGGAAGACTGTGCGCAGGAGAGTTTTATCCCGGCATTTGACTATCAGGGAATAGAAAACATGAACAGAAAGGGATCAGACAAAGGATGGAAGTGAAAATTGCATAATTGCCATTCTTGTTAAAGTGTGCTACACTGATACGTAGCAGGTGGTCCATGAGTATCCGGGCTACGGCGAATACTGAATCTTGGAGAGGAATAAAGCGTATGAAAATATTGGTTACGGGCGGTGCCGGATATATCGGAAGCCATACCTGTGTGGAGCTTCTGAATGAAGGCTATGAAGTGGTAGTTGTTGATAATCTGTACAATGCGAGTGAAAAAGCGTTGGACCGTGTGCAGGAGATCACCGGTAAGTCCCTGAAATTTTATGAGGCAGATCTTCTGGACCAGCCGAAGATCGATGAGATCTTCAAGGCGGAGAAGCCGGAGGCGGTCATCCATTTTGCAGGCTATAAGGCAGTTGGAGAGTCTGTGGCAAAACCCATTGAGTATTACTACAACAATATGACAGGAACAGTGCTGCTGTGTGATACCATGAGAAAGAACGGCGTGAAGAATATCATCTTCAGTTCCTCTGCAACCGTATATGGAGATCCGCTGGAGATTCCGATCACGGAAAACTGTCCGAAGCAGTCTCCGACCAACCCGTACGGGCAGACCAAGACCATGCTGGAACAGGTGTTGATGGATATTCAGAAGTCCGATCCGGAGTGGAATGTGATCCTGCTTCGTTACTTTAACCCCATCGGAGCTCATAAGTCCGGGAAGATCGGTGAGGATCCAAAAGGAATCCCCAATAATCTGCTTCCCTATGTGGCACAGGTTGCTATCGGGAAATTGAAATGTGTCGGTGTGTTCGGCAATGACTATGACACTCCGGATGGAACCGGCGTGCGTGATTACATTCATGTGGTGGATCTGGCAAGAGGACATGTGAAGGCACTGGAGAAATTTAAGGAAGAAAAGGGAGTCCGGATCTACAACCTTGGTACCGGACATGGCTATAGCGTGCTGCAGGTGGTAGCAGCTTTCAGTAAAGCATGCGGCCAGGAGCTTCCCTATGAGATCAAGCCCCGCCGTGCGGGAGATATCGCTACCTGTTACTGCAATCCTGCAAAGGCAAAAGAAGAGCTTGGCTGGGAGGCAGAATATGGTATCGAAGAGATGTGTGCAGATTCTTGGAGATGGCAGTCCCAGAATCCGAATGGCTACAATGATCCTGAATAAATGACCAGCGAGGGAGACGATGAAAGTTGTATTGGTGAGTTATTCCGGAACTTCTGCAAGTATCCTGAAGGATCGGATGTCTGCCTGGGCGCGTGCTAATCTGATCGAAGCGGAGATTATCATATCCCCTCTTTCGGGACTTGATGAGGAACAGGAAGATGTGGATATCGTTCTGGTAGGTCCCCAGGTGCGCTGTGCGCTTGCCAGTGTAAGAGAGCGGGTAGCGGCAGATATCCCGGTGCTGGCAGTGGATACCAGAGATTTTGGTATGGCAAAGGGAGACCGGGTTATGCAGGAGGCGATCGCGGAGATCGAGCGTTACAGAAACCAGATAGTTAAATAAAGCGTAGGGGATGTCGGGAAAGGCAGCCCCGGCTGTATGATAAGCGCTCGTATGGAGTGTATCGGACAGAAAACAGGCTTTGTCTGCCTCATTCGGACATATTATGTCCGCCTGAGACAGACAAAGCCTGTTCTCTGTCCGCTCCAATCCACACAG
>CAMWMT010000084.1 GCA_947175375.1 uncultured Clostridiaceae bacterium
ACATGAAAAAATGGATGCTTGTGGTGTGGGGACTGCTTTTCAGCATGTTCCTTGGGATGACGGCCATGGCGGCGCCCCAGTGTACCAGTGTCGAGGAAGATGTGAAGGTGCTGAGTGCAATGCGTTATCGTGGCGTGACTACTGCAGATAATCCTGTAGATGAAGGAAGAGATATTTTAGAAGAATGTGTGGAACCATGGGATCAAAGTATTCCGCTCCCTACTCTGGAAAAAATAGAAGACGAATGCGACACGACCATTACTGGCGATTACCGAATACATGTGATGGGAATGAAATATTATGATCTGGGAGGCGGTCACAGCTATATTAGTATGGACCTGGAAGTTCCGGGCGTGACGAAAAATTCTCGGGTGCTGGTTATGCGCTGGGATACATATAGTGCTGATCATGGCTATACTGACAACTGGGAAGGATCTTGGAAAGCTGCAGAAGTGGTAGAAGATGGCCGAGTCCATATGACGGCTCTCTATTATGCGGGGCCGACCGTCCTCGTGGTATATGATAAAGAGCCAGAAATGTCTGAAGTACCGGAAAAACCGTCTGATTCTACGCCGGATTCCGGCGCATCCGTCGGCCTTACGACACAGGACGCGGTTGTCAGGGATGGTGAAGGTACAGAGAGTGCCGTGACGGTTACTATGGGTAGCACCGGAGAGACACCTTCTGCAGAGACAATCAAAAGTATAACCGGTTCCGAGCGCAATTACACGGTACATACGATGGATCTTCGGCTGATGAACGGAGAAGACGTGTACTCGCTGTCCGGTGGCCAATTCGTGGAATTGGAATTCAAAGTATCCAATGTGCATCCGGAGTCAGACGTCCGGGTTCTCCACTATACGGACGGAGCGTGGGAAGGAGACAGTGCGACCGTGGTCTCAAAAGGAGAAGGAACAGTTAAGGTGAGGTTTACCGCCCTGTCCCCGGTGGCGATTCTGGTCTATAACGAACCCAGCTCCGGCTCCAGTTCTGGCTCGCACCGTAGTCACAGTCAGGAGGAAGAAGAAGTATTCTGGACGACTCCGCTTTCTTCCGGAGCAGCAGTCATGGTGAACGGAGCGCCTGCGGATCTGCAGATTGGTCCGGCAACCTGGTCCTGTTCGGAGGAAACAGCAAGGATACTTCTGGGGACTACGGGACCTTGCAAGGTCTATATGGCAGATCTGTGGCTTCTGGATCAGCTGACAAAGGATATGGTGCTTCCGGGAGAGGGAGGCGCTCTGATCACTCTGAATGTCCCAGGTGTGGTAAAGGGAAGCAATGTAAAAGTGCGGCACTGGCCTAACGGAAATACAGAGCCTGTGGATTTGATTCCGGAAGAAGTGGGAGACGGATATATCAAAGTGCGCTTCACCACACTGGGGCAGGTGGCAGTCTGTGTTGCTGATTCAGGAACTGCAGCGCCTGCAGTTACAGCGGTGGCAGCCACTGGGGAAGCGAATGCAAGAAAGTCTCCGAAGACTTCCGACTTTGCGCCTGTCGGTGCAGCAGGAGCTGTTGCGCTGCTGTCCGCGTTGGGATTGCTGTATTTTAGAAAAAGAAACGTATAAAGAGAGTTATTCATAGGTAATCGTACGATATCGTAAAGTACCAGGTTGCTAACCGGGTTGCTGCAGATTTGGATTCTGTCGGAGAACCAGAGAAAAGAGCTGTCCTGAAAATGTTATCTTGCAATACAGCAACATAATGTTTTCAGGACAGTACTTTTTATGTTTAGGTATATTCTGAAGCCTGGGGGAAGATATCAGGGGAACGGATAGCGGGCTTCATGGCCAGGTACAAAGTCTGGGCATTGTAAATGCAGGTGAAATGGAGCAATAACGATATCGTAACTGCTTGAGGAATAAAAACATCATTTTGAATTGAGAATTATACATGGTTATGCTATGATTTTAGAAAAGAAAGAGGATGCGAGGTTTCCATAATGGAAGAAGAGAACAGATATCAAGAGGCTTTAGAGACTGCAAAAGAGATTGATGTGGTTGAGAATGTGATGATTCGGACTGTGACAACGCAGATGGCATTCAGTTCCATGATGGGAGGACTGGAAAAGGGCGATTATGTGATTCCTGACTTTCAGAGAATGTATCGCTGGAATGAGAGCCAGGCAGAGGAACTGGCAGTTTCTCTGGTGCGCGGGATGCCCATACCGCCCATATACTGTTATCGTAATGATGAGCAGCAGTTTGTGATTCTAGATGGACAGCAGAGGATTCTGAGTCTGTACCTCTATTTTATTGGGAAATTTTTGAAAAAGAAAAGAAATGCATTTATTGATTTCAGAAAGGTTGCCGGAAACGGGAAAGATCTTCGCGAGCAGCTTGAACAGTGGGGGTTGAAGGACAAGATCTATTGCATGCGGTATAAAGATCAGGAAGCAAATGAAAAAGTGGTTGATATTACATACGATAATCTGAGTGACCGTATGAAGCGGAAGATTGATTTTGCCCCTTTGACACTGATTGAGATCAATGTTGACAGTAAGGAACAGAAGGAGAAGATACTGCATAAAGTATTTGCCAATTTAAATATAGGAGGAACCCCATTATCGCCCCAGGAGCTTAGAAATGGGATTTATGGCTGCAGATTTTATCATATGTTGTATGAGATCAACGATCATTCGAAAAAGTGGAGAACCTTATACAGTGGAAGTCCAAATGCAGATATCAATAAAGAGAGTAAAGATGTGGAGCTGCTTTTGAGAATGTGTGCATTTAAGTATTATGTACAGAGAAAAGGGAATAACTTTATATTGACAGGATATAAAGGGAAGATCGCAACCCTGCTGGATGATTTCTCAGAAGAGGTAAAACACTTCAATGAGAATAGGATCACAGAGTATAAAAAAGCACTGGAACAGTTTCTGGAATCTCTGGAGGGGGTAAGAGCAAAGGACCGGGAGCTGGCGCTGGTCAGCCTGTTCGTCGTATGGGATAAGATGGAAGAAAAGGTTTCCATTTCAAGAAAAAAATATGAAGAGATTGTCAGCAGCGAAGCTTATCGCAGTACAACATCCAGCAGCACTTCCAGCCGAAATGAGATCGAGAAAAGATTAAGGAGTGTATATGAGCAGTTATCAGGAAATGGTTGAAAGAATTGCAGATATGATAGGCGCAAATTCGGAAATGGGCAAAAGCTTTATTATGGTAGGGGATAATTCATCCGGAAAATCCGATGTCCTTCACAGAGTCGTGGAGCAGAAGCTTCCGGATGCAGTCTATCTGATCGATTCTGTGAACAGGACCTTTGATGCGGACAGGGTAGAACTGGTGAGCAAAGCGTATGAAAAAGTAAAACTGGATTCTGGTGAAGTGGCAAAAGAACGGCTATTGCCATTTAACTTCAATCTGCAGGATACGTTTAAGGCAGCTTCCTGTATAGAACAGCTGTACGACAAATATAAGAGCAGGCTTACAGAAATGTGTAAAGAATTTCTGGGAAGAGAGATTCAGATCATTCGTGAAATCGTGGATATGGGAATCCCGGAAAATGTGGTCCTGATAGACGGAATCCGGGCGAAGCTTTCCAGTGGTTATCAGGCAATCATCCGTCTGTTTTGTGAAATCCTGTATTTTTGTGATGTCATGGAGGAAAGAAAATGGTCTGAGGGTCTGGTCGTGATTGATGAGATCGACGAATATCTTTCACCGAAATACAGCGCTGAGATCTATAACTTTCTGCAAAAACAGTTTCCAAAGCTGGTTTTTCTGGTGACGACTCATTCTCTGGATCTGGTAAAAAATTCAAAACATGCAGATTTGCTGATTCTGCATGACGCGGAATACGAGATCCATGCGGGACAGGAGCTGGAGAGCACAGTGTCAGCAGAATCCATATTTACAGATTTGTTTTTTGAAGACCGGGTCATCCATCCGTCGGATAATGATCCGATTGACGAAAAGCTGCGTGTTTTACTGAATTCCAGAATTGCAGGCGTGTGGGATAAAGAAATGCAGAGAGAATTGCAGGAAATGGAATATGGGAAACTGCTTCCACATCAGAAAATGATCTATAAGCAGATTGAGGAGTGGCAGTAATGACAGATTATTTTTCTGTAGATATTCCAGTATTTATGCCAGATTATGACAAAGAGAAATTATATGGCTGGAGCAGATATAAAGATAATCTGTGGGATATTCTGAAAGATACAACAAGCGGATATTGCATGTATTGTTATGATACTGTCTGGATTAATGGACAAAGACGTGGGCAGATTGAACATGGAATCGAAAAGGTTAATTCTCCGGAATATTTAACAGATTGTGTGCCCAATCTGGGTCTGGCCTGTGAGAACTGTAATGGAAAATATAAAAGAAGAGCGGAAGAAAAGAGAAAGCTGTCAAAGGAACTGCTCAGAGAATTTGAATCTGTCTCGTGTAAAAAATATGCATGCAGGATTCCATGTGAACGATACATAAAATTGCGCATCGAGTACGTCAGGAGGGGAAAGATTATCCTGCAGCCTTTTGAATCGAAGGCTCATGAAAATGGCAATATCCTGAAACTAAGATATGACCTTTTGAATGGAAAATATATTCCTGGTGACTGCGGATGCAGTTACAGCAGAGAAGAGCTTGGAATTATAGAAGGCCATATCAGGCTGTTTGGGCTGAACAGTGCGGAACGAAGAAATCGCGAGGTTGGAAAATATTGTAAAAATGTGATCGATTATCATTCATTGATGCAGGATATGTCGTATGATAATCTGGTCGTGGATTTGTTTCGGGACAAGCTGAAAGATCTTCCCATTGATGATGCGGTAAAAGTATGTAAGATCATATACAGCAGGGCGCTTCTTCAGCGGGCTACCTGACAGGCGTCGATGGGTCAGAACGGTCATTGCACCCATGCCCGAAATGTGCTATACTGAAACGCAGTTAAATTTTTGTGCGGAGGTGATATGGTTTGGAAAAGGAGAGACTTCTCAATGACCTGCTGGTGATGCTGTTTAATGAGATTCTGGATATGGAGCATAAGGCGCTGATCACCGGAAGCTTTAAGGAGATATCCATCAACGACATGCATATCATCGATGCCATTGGGGTTAAAGAGCCAAAGAACATGTCCACAGTAGCGAAGGCCATGTCAGTCACGGTAGGAACCCTGACCACTGCGATCAATAACCTGGTGAAAAAGGGATATGTATCCCGTGTCCGAAGCGCAGAGGATAAACGGGTGGTGCTGCTGTCCCTGACAGATAAGGGCGTGGCAGCCTATGAGAAGCATGCAGGGTTTCACAGACAGATGGTTCAGACGGTCATGGATGGATTCGCAGGCGAGGAACTGGAAATCCTCACCCGCGCTCTGGAGAAGCTGAGAAAATATTTCAGAAGTATTTAGATGTTCTTCCAGGATGAAAAAAGGCGCAGGACCCGTTTCCAGGAACCATTTGTGAAAATCATAAAGTGTCAGATCCGGGGAGAGTGCGAGCGCGCTCTCCTTTAATTGTTCGATTTCCAGACAGCCCAGATAATACTTCAGGTAATTGGAAGGCTCCTCCAGAATGTTCAGGTACAGACTATGAACCTGCTCCGTATCCGTGAGGCCAAAAGAAGAAAGATAAGTCGCGCACTCATCTTCCGTCCAGCCTTCTCCGTGGACCGCCAGGTCCAGACTTGCGCAGACGGCATAGTTCAGAGAAGACATGGCGCGCAGAAAGCTGCTTTCCTGTTCGGACAACCCAAGAAGATCATAGGCATAGAATTCACTGTACATTCCCCAGCCTTCCGTGTAGCCTCCCACATAAAACAGATTCCGGACCGGAGCATAACCCTCGGTATTTTCAAAGGCATTCTGATACAGGTGCCCGGGATAGCCTTCATGGGCCAGCGTCGTGACAAGCTCTGACTGGTTCAGTTCATAAGAGGGATTGATATAGATGGTATTTTGTTGTGGCGCATCGATCGCAGGTGTCATATAGAAGGCAGGGCTCAGATATGCAGCCAGAGACTCCGGGACTTCCTTGACCTGCCAGGATATGTCTTGTGTCACTGGAAAATCTTCCTGTATCTGTGTCTGAAGCCGTTCGAGGATCTCCTCGGGAGCTTCCGAAGGAGAAGGTGTCTCTTCATCCAGAAAGCGGATTCCTTCATGAATGGAATACAGGATCGTTTCATAATCATCCTCCATCTGAGAATCCAGCAGACGGTGAATCTGTGCCATGCCAAGATCCGTTCCGATGGAATATTTCAGAAGGTATTCATAATAACCGATGCCGTCCGGTGTATGATACAGTCCGTATGCATTGATTCCCGTTCCCCGAAGCTCTTCCAGTGCAAGACAGAGCTCCTCGTAAGCCGGCTGCAAATAGTGGTTCAGATTCCGGAGATTTTCCGCCTCGTAGGCGATCTTTTGATCGGAAGACAGAAAGGCGCAGTCATTAAGACGCTCCTGAAAGGTAGTGACGAGAAAATGAGATTCGTTCACAGGAAAAAAAGCCCGGCACTGTGCAAGGACCTTATCCAGTATCTCATCGTTCATAAACAGACCCTGCTCTGATTTTTCTTTCTCAAAGGCAGTAATTTCTTTGAAGTATTCCGGAAGTGTGGATAACAGCTCCAGATACGTATCAATATCCCCTTGATTCCGGAACGGAAATTCCGCCAGCAGCACCGGGAGCTGTGCCTGGATACCGAGGGTCGGTCCCAGCGGTTCCTGATAATAATAGTATTCTTCTGCCAGAAGCTGTCCTGAGAGCCACCAGTCCATGATCTCTGCGGTCAGCTGACGGTCTTCACTCAATTTTTTCTTTTGATAACCTTCTAGTTTTTTCTGGCATTTTTCCAGATAAGCCAGTTCCTCTTCCCGGACTGCTGGGTCAAAACTTCCAAAAGAAGGAGTACCTTCTTTGAGTTTGTAAGTGTCGGGATTTGTCACCGTATAGTGCAGATTCAGCGTATCTCCTGAGATCTCGTGCCGGAACAGCTCCATGGCAAAGCGATCAAAGGAATATCCGGAAAAGGAGAAAGAAAAAGATAAAAAGAAGGTGCATGCCGCAGCCAGTACACCTTTTACTCTGAATAACCGATACATCTTACATACCGTCCTGACAGCATATGGTCAGAAAAATATATGTAAAATATATGGAAGATATGACTGTGTGGAAAGGGGGAGACATATTTGCAAAGGCTGCATGATTGACAGTTTTTGCAAAAAAATAAGAACGGGTCACACCCATTCTTATTTTTTCACTCTCTTCCACTGCATCCATGCTTCAAGGTCACACCTCTATCATTTCTGCTACCATACCTCTTGGTCACACCAATATTATGATATTATGGATTATACAAAATATATGCTGTTATGTCAACAGTTATTCCAAAATATTTTTAACTCCTAAAATGTTTTCATACCCCGTGCCGACATTATATATTTTTGTACTTAATGTTTTGTATAATGAATAAAAATCATTTTTATAGCCTGCCTTGTATCTCATCAATTGAGAAGGTATTGGATCAACCATCTGTAACCCGATACAATTATCTCCTTTGACTACAAATCCAATGGAAGACAGGTGTTGCCTGATATCATTTTCAGTAAAGTAGATAGAACCATTTTGCTGATATTTATAAAACACATCAAGTAAATATCTGTTCTCATTAAAACTTCTTGATTCGACACAGATTTGTCCATAAGCATTTTTTTCAAAGAGATAATGCATAAAATTATCTAATAACGCATAAAAACCGATATTATAGTTGTTTTTCTGTTTTCCATGCTGGAGAAAAGTCATTTTTTCATCGTCAAAATAAATACCTAAAATATCAAAAGAAGCATGATCAATCAGAGCAACGTAATCTCTCCAAAAATTATTCCGCAATGTTGTATCCTGTAAAACAGAAAAGTCGTTACGATTTTTTTTCATATCGGAAAAATGAAATATTACATCAGATTTTTCAAAATGTTTTATTTTCAGGTCATTTACATCTTTGATAAAAGTCTTTTCATAATAGGTTCTTTCTACAGTAATTCCAGCAAAGCAGAAATTAGGGTTATGTGGGGTAGGCTTAGTTTCATCTACGAATAAAAGATAGTCTTTTTTCATCTTTTCCTCCTTGCATTGAAGATTATTCGGTGAGCATATGCTTTAGTATATGACAATATTCGACATTAAGCAATAAAAAATCAGCTATCTGCAAGGAGAACCTTTAATATCTGAGTCATTTTTTTGTGAAAAGAGATTTTATAGAAAATATGGTATAACAGAGTCGAACTTATATTGAAAAAGAGTATTTTAAAAATAGTAAGGGAGCGTATGGCTCCCTTACTATCGAACATTTGAATATACGATTGTATAGTATGTTAGCAGATCTCAGCCCCTGCCGGCATGGGCTTTTCAGGAGCCATCAGGGACAAAGTCCCATTCTCATCCTCTGCACAGAGCAGCATGCCTTCAGATACGAGTCCGCGGATCTTGCGGGGCTCCAGATTCACGAGAACCATGACCTTTTTGCCCACCATCTCTTCTGGGGTATAGGTGCTGCGAATGCCAGAGACGATCTGGCGCACCTGGCTTCCAATCTTTACCTGAGAGCAGAGCAGCTTGTCTGCTTTTGGTACTGCCTCGCAGGAGAGGATCTCACCTACCTGAAATTGCAGTTTTGTAAAATCATCAAAAGAGATATTTTCCTTCGGCTCAATGTCGATGACCGGGTCAGTTT
>CAMWMT010000085.1 GCA_947175375.1 uncultured Clostridiaceae bacterium
GTACATGGAAGATCAGCTTCGCATCGCCACTTTTTTCTCCTTTTTGAATCGTGACTTTACTGGTACATTTGATAGCTTCTTCTACCAGCTTTCCGGCGGATTCGGTCGGAAACCCTTTTGGAGCGCTGACCGTAAATTTAATATTTACCATTCTTTTTCCTCGTTATCATTTTACAGATATTCTTCCAATGCATATGCAATTCCTGCATTGTTATTCGACCTTGTCACATGATCGGCCGCCTCTTTTACTTCATCCAGCGCATTTCCCATGGCAATACCTACACCAGCCTTTTGAAGCATCGGGATATCCAGCTCCTGGTCTCCAAAAGCAATGGTCTCATCCAGCTTTATGTTCAGTTTTTCACAGACTGCTGCCAGCGCTTCTCCTTTTGTGACACCTTTGGGAAAGATCTCAAGGTAGTGCTCGGAAGAACGTGCCATGTCCACTTCCGGTAGATCCATCGCTTTCATCTCTGCCTCAATCCGGCGAATCTTCTCCGGATCCCCTGCCAGCAGAAGCTTATTGGGACCGGTGCCATCTTCCTCCCAGCTCTGCGCAAGCGTATCCAGCTCCACAACCTCCGGCTCATACTGAATGATCTCGATCTCCTGTCTTACATAGGAGTCCATGTCTGTCACATACCATTTCCTGCCTTGGAAAATCCAGAGAGGAAGGCTATTTTTCAGAGCAAACTCTGTATAGATCTCCCGCATGACCCTCGGCATCATATATTCCATATGGATGCACTGGTCTCCCAGCAGGATGTAGGTTCCCGCACTGCATGCTTTGATACAGGGAACCGAGAGTTCTCTCTCCACCAAATCTGCTCCTGCGGGCATCCTTCCTGTCACCAGAGCAATCTGGATCCCCATACCGGATGCCTTTTTCAGGCTTTCTTTCACCAGCTCGGGTATCTTCTTCTCATCGTTCAACAAAGTTCCGTCCACATCCACACAGATCAGTTTATACTTCATGTGATCCTTCTCCGTCCAGAATGTTAAGCATCTTTTCTACATTGCGTCTTCCGTTTTTCAGGCCGAGGTTAAATACCGCCGCACTGAGGAAGCCGGCGAAGACGAGGATGATACCAGGAACGCCAAGAAACAGGTTTCTTTGTACACCTGCAAATCCCGCATAAACAAATGCGGCACCAACTGCAGATACAAAAAGCGCGATCATCTTCCATCTGCTGATCCGGTCCAGAGCCTTCATCTGAAGGCCTGCTTCCTGTGATAATCTGTTTCTCTCCATAGCGTTCATACTATCAACTCCTGTTCTGTCGCTCTGCTTTCGCTTCTGATGCCGGAAGGACCTCCAGCCACTTGCGTGTCCTGAGATCCTTCCAAGAGGTATTTATTGGGTGGACACTACTACTGTGTCAAATCTGATTGTCTGAATTCATAATTAGTATGCAAGGCCCGGATTGAAAAATCCAACCAGTACACCAAGGAATGCGACTACTACCAGAATCAGCATGACCTTGATAGGTGAAATCTGTTTCTTTGCCATCAGGAACCAGCAGACGATGACAAATACTGCAGTCAGAAGGCCTGGGAATACGTCGTTCAACTTATCCTGAAGTACCAGATACGGTTCGCCTGCATCATTGACCAGCTGCAGTGAAGTCGTTACACTGACCCAGGTAGCCGATACGGCACCGATGACCATTCCGCCCAGAATGGATACGGACTCACGAATCGCGTCGCCCTGTGCGCCGATCAGGAACTCTACGGCTTTGGTACCAAGGCTGTAGCCTTTGTAATACAGGAATTTCATTCCAAAGTAAGCAAACAGGTTCCATACGATGATATAGAAGATTGCACCAAGAGGAGATCCACCTGTGGACATACCCATCGCGATACCCAGAAGGATCGGGATGACCGTTCCGACCACTAGAGAATCACCGATACCTGCGATTGGGCCCATCAGACCTGCACGAAGGCCGTTGATGGTCTCATCATCTACATCGTCCACGCCATTAGCTCTTGCCTCTTCCAGACCTGCTGTGATACCTACGATCACGGTACCGAGCTGCGGCTCTGTGTTGAAGAATGCCGTATAGGTATTCATTGCTTTTGCTTTGTCATCTTCGTTATCATATAAGTCTTCCACCAGTGGGAGCATGGAACACAGATAACCAAAGGTCTGCATATGCTCCTGGGAAAAACAGGTCAGATGTCCATAGTACCAGTTATGGAAGGACTTTGAAAGCGCCTTTTTTGATAATTTCTTCTCCATATCAGATATCCTCCTCTTCGTCGTCATCGTAGCCGCCTGCAACTGCCGGCCTGTTCACGGACAGCATCTTAATCTTATAGTTGATTACTGCAAACATACCTGCAATCACTGTTGCGGACACCAGATTGATCCCAAGGGATGCAGCCAAGGTAAATCCGAACAGATACGGAATAAAGTCTGTTACCTGCTTTACAATCTGCTTTAACAGAATCGCAATACCTACGCAGGGAAGCAGAGAACCAACGGTGAACAGGGTCTTCATTGCAAGGCCGTCCATCGGAAGCGTTGTCTTGATGAGCTCGACCACATTTGCACCCATCTTACACATGATGAGGGTTGGGATAAAAGAGCAAAGAATGTGGGAAACCCACGGCAGCCCCATGTCTACCAGATACAGCTTGTGATAATCTCTCTTCTCAACTGCCTGCCAGCCGATATGCTGCCATGCCAGGTTGATGGTTGCTGTTCCATAGAATAATACGGTTCCCAGAGTACCAACCATGGCACCAAAGGAAGTTGCCAACGCTGCACCCTCTGTAGAAGTTGCGTCCAGGCCGTAGCTCTTAAGTGCTACCATTGCCAGAGGGATACCGATGTAGCTGACTGCACGGACATCCGCGGATACAGTTCCGCCTGGTGTTACCAATGCGATATAGATAACCTGCATCGCGCAGCCGACCAGGATACCCGCCTGAAGATCCCCAAGGATCAGACCACATACCAGACCACCGATCAAGGGTCTTCCTAATGTATAGTTACCGATTGAAGTACCGCCCATACCAGGCATACTTGACAAACATGCAAACAGGCCAATAAGCCCTGCTTGTAACCAACTGATTACCATAAATATATCCTCCTATTTAAGTTCCGCTTTTATCTGAGTTCCGCTTCAGCCTTCCCAGCGCCCCTTGGGCTGGAAGAATTTCCGGCCGCATCCGCGTCCTGAAACCCTTCCGGGCGCTGTAAAGGCTTCCGCTGTTCTAATTCCGTTTTCTTTAGTTAAATCCGAACTGGCCTCTGAATTTCTTCCAGTTACCGATCGCTTCTTCTTTCAGCAGTGCGAATTCTACTTCAAAGCCCGCCTGCATGATGTTCTCAAGCGCCTGTGCTTCTTCCTGGGTGATGGACTGGTTGTTGCCCAGCTTCGTGGTTCCCGGTCTGTCATTGCACGGTCCGATGATGACAGTGTCAACGCCGCATTTGAGTCCCTGTCCTACCAGGATCTTCTCCATGTCGATCGGGTTCTTGGTGATCAGGAAGTAGTTGTCTTTGCTCTTTAATACCTTCTCAGTCTTCTCTTTGAACTCTTCGATGCCCCATACAAAAGTCTTCTTTCCGCTGGCGCTCTTGTATGCTGATTTCAGCACAGGGTTCTTTGCTGCTGCATCGTTGACCGCAATCAGTCCGTCACACGGGTACTCCAGTGCCCATCTGGTACAAGTCTGTCCATGAATCATTCTGTCATCCACACGAATAAATGAAATTGCCATCTTAAAATTCCTCCTAATTTAAAGTTCTGTTGTTTAAATGATTTAGATATCGTCTTCAGAATCGCTTACTTCTACCGTAAACTCCTGCAGCATCTCCCTTGATTCAGGAATCAGCATATCTACAAGTTCCCTGGTCTCCATTGTGTCCTTTGTGACCGCTGCGCTCAAGACTAACGGCAGGTTCATTCCACCGATCATCGTCGTCTGTCCAAGAAGTCCTTCCGCTGCCAGCACATCCGCCGTCGTCGTCAGTGGAGATCCTCCAATCAGATCTGCGAATACCAGGAGCTCATCTTCCTCTTTAACTACGGATACGACCTTGCGCACATTTTCTGCAAACTCATCAGCGCCCATGCCGTTCTTCAGGCTTGTAGAGAGGATATCTTCTCTGCCTTCTCCGGCCAGCATGCCCAATGCATTGTGCAGTCCCGGAGCCATCATGCCGTGGCTCACCAGCAATATGTACTTCATTCTTCTACCTCCTCCGTGAGTGGTTTTGTTTTGTTGTGACTACAGTATATAAAAAAAGTGACACATGTTCATCTAACATGTGTCACTTACTTAACCAGTCATATGTCACTTATTCCACATGACATTTGTCATTTTCTATTGTTTGGACTTCAGATAACTGTTGATATTCCGGTTCTGGATGATCGTCTCCATGCTGATATTGGAATTACTGTCTAGTATCGTCCGTACTGCCCGATCCACCTCCGCTACCGCATCATCATAGTCATGAAATCTGGGGATTACCACTGCGCGCTCCACTGCCTGGCTCAGCACTGGCAGGCTCAGCCAGTTGCCGGTATCCGGGCTTTCTGTAAAAACTCTTCGGATCCGCTCCGACTCCACGACCTCCTTTAATACCGATACACCTTCTGAATAATCAAAGATCTCCGACTGGATCCCGACATCACCTGTCAGAAACTTCATCAGCTCCCACGCCTGCCTGGTATGGACGGTCGATGCGCTCATGGCGATCGTCAGAGTATCCAGGCGGGAGATATTCGCTCCGTCCGGTCCGGCGGGCATCGTCAAACAATCCCACTCAAACCCTGTATATTTCTTGATGCTGAGTGGATAGGACCTGTATGCCCGATATTCGGAGAACAGCATAGGTTGGAACACCACATTTCCCAGAGCAAACTCCCGGCTGGATACACTGTAGCCGCTGTTCAGACTCTCCAGCCTCTCGACAAATGCAATCGCAGCGCCTGCCTTCTGATCGGTCAGATAACATTCCGTTCCTTTTTCATTGAATAAACTGACACTATTGGATTCAAATGCATCCTCCCACGTGTAGCCTACCGTACCGAACTGGTCAATGGTGCCGTTTCCATCCGTGTCCCTGGTCACTTCTCTGCAAATTCGGTAAAAATCCTCCCAGGTCCAGTCACTTTTCGGCATATCAATGCCCTCTGCCATCAGAATGCTCTTATTGACAAACATCAGTTTTGGCGCACACTCATAGGGAAGCGCATACTGCGTTCCTTCGTAAGATCCATATTCATACGCGGATACATAGTATTTTTCCTCGTCAAACTCTTCGTCCTCTTCTATGAGGTGCGTCAAGTCCTTCAGTGCGCCGGCCTCCGCAAAATCATTAAAGTGCTCCCCCAGAACGAAAAAGACATCCGGCTCCGTTCCCTTCACTATCTCTTCAGACAGCCATTCGGAATAGTCCTCCTTCATGATGCCGCTTACATATTCCACCCTGACCCCCGGATGTCGCTCTTCAAATTGTGCAATGGCATCGTCCAGAATCTGATAGGCATAGCCGTTCTGTACTTCCCAGTAGCTGTCACTGAACACACCAATTTTTATGACGTCTTCATAAAACCCGGGAAGCTTTTTATAGGTGTCCGTAGCGATCATCCACAGAATGATCAGAATCATTGCGCAGATGCCTGCCCGAAGCCCATATTTTCTGTCTGTTTTCTGTTCCATCAACTCTCATCCTCAAATCTCCGGTTAACCGCGCCGGTCTGTACCGCCCAGATGGCAAGCTGCGTCCGATCCCGCAGGTTCAGCTTACTCAAGACCGTGCTGAGGACGTTCCGCACTGTTCCCTCCGACAGGCTCAGCTTTGCCGCGATCTCCTTATTGGACAGTCCGCATCCCACCTGCACGATAACCTGCCATTCATTGTTCTTCAGATCCTTTGACAACTGTTCATCCACCTGGATCGTCATATTGGACTGGGCCATTCTGGAAAAAAGCTTCACTACTTTGGATGCAATGTCTTCATTGATCATGGCGGTTCCCTGATAGACCTTGTGAATCGCTTCCGTCAGCTCCTTCATGGAAATTCCTTTCAGCAGATAGCCGCTGGCGCCGTATTTTAATGCATTGAATACATATTCATCATCATCAAAGGTGGTCAGTATGATGATCTTGATATCCGGATAATTTTCCTTGATGATCTGGGTGCAGACCACCCCGTCCATCTCCGGCATGCGGATATCCATCAGGATCACATCCGGGCGATCCTTTCTTATGGAACGGATGACCTCCACTCCGTTGGCCACCGCGTCGGTCACTTCAAAATCACTCTCACTGTCCAGGATGATCTGAAGGCTCTGCCGGATCAGCTCCTGATCATCCGCAATCAATATCTTAATCATTCTCTTCCTCCGTTCCCCATCTAATGGGAATCTGCGCATCTACGGTAAATCCGTCGTCTCCATTGTAAGATAATGTACCATGCAGCATGCTTAGCCTCTCTTCCATATGATGCAAGCCGAAGCCCTTCTCAATCTTGCCGCAGCCCGTTCCATTGTCCTTGACATGGATCTGCAGCATATTAAAATTCCGGTCGATCCGAACCTCTATATGATCTGCTTTTCCATGGCGAATCGCGTTGGTGATGGACTCCTGCACAATCCGGTATATGACATCTTCCTCGTCCTTGTCAAAGCCTTTCAGCTTTGTCTCGATCTCATAGGCAATGTCTACACTGGTGGAGCGTTTTGTCTCCTCCATCATCTGGATCAGGGCATGTTTCAGATCCAGTGATTCCAGGGCATCCGGGCGGAGCGCCTTCACGGAACGCCTTACATCCTTGACTCCCTGCCTTGCCACATTTGCAATGGCCTTAAGCTGTGCTTTCGTCGCTTCCGGAGCAATATCCACCAGCATGACGCAGGCATCGATCCCCGTGATGATGCCGGTCAGTGAATGTCCCAGCGTATCATGAATCTCTCTGGCAAGGCGATTCCTCTCTCTTGTCTCCGCCGCCTTCTCCGATTCTCTCGCATACTCCTCCAGTTTCCGGTTCGCTTCCTTCAGTTCCTCATTGGTCGCATGAAGCTTCTCATTCAGTCCCTGAATCCGCTCTTTCTCACTGACCTCTGCCAGAATCAGGACGATCGCATAGATGATAAAGACCAGTGTATTCAAGGAGTTCAGGATATTTCGAACCCCCAACAGGATGGACTGAACATCCCTCTGAAAATACTCCCAGTATACTTCCATGGAGATGATCGGATACTGTACAGACAACAGATCATAATCCAGCATCATATACACGGCACATATAGCAGCCAACAGGATGATCCTGCGCTTCATATCGGAAAAATAGCTCATGGTATCCGCAATGATCAGAAGCACAATGCCTGTATAACTGAAATTCAGAGTGACACTCAGGAAAAATGCCACACTCAGCTCCGCTGCCGTCTTGATCAGAAAGCGAATATTATTTTTACAATGAATGGAAAGCAGCAAAAGCAGACAGACATAAAGCCCCACCGCCAGTATTGGGATCTTCCACGGTACGGTAGTGATGCGCTTGGCCCGAAGCAGAAAGTCCATGGCAGAATGCTCCTGTATATAACCAGATAAGCTGTACGACGTCACTATGGTCAGATACAGGATGATGACCATATTCAGATTTTTCATGGTGCCAAGCACCCATTCAGGAAACCGATTCTTATCCATAACCTTTCACCTGCCTACTGCCATCGGTCGATGTGATACTGTTCTACGTTTTCCCTGGTCACCAGCTCCACCGGCACACGGATATCCCGTTCCACATCCTCTCCGCGAAGCAGACGGTAGATCACATCCGCCGCTGTCTGACCGATCCTGGACGGGAACTGTGCCGCGGATGCAGTCATCATCCCTTCCCGTATCAAAGCCTTGGCATCTGGAGAAGCATCAATACCATATACCTGCACCTGATCCAGCAGCTCCTGGTCATCCAGCGCAGCAACGACTCCGACTCCCGCCAGATCGTTCAGGCAGAACACACTGTCAAATATCACACCTTCTTCTATCACACTCTGCATCTTCGGCATGGCGATCTCCAACTGCCCATCGCAGTTGATCTTTCTTACAATATGAACCTGGTCACTCTGCTCCACCACATCCAGAAACCCCTGAACCCGGTCCTGACCGGATTTGGCCACATCATGAGTCATGACAATCAGTTCGGCCTCTTCATTCAATTCCAGAAAATATTCCCCGATCATATGGCCCGCTTCATAATTATCAGAAGCGATCGTACAGTCCGCAAGACTCTCATCCTCCACCTCGCTGTCCACTACCACGATATAGACTCCCTGGGACTTTGCCTTCTGCAGGATGCCTGTCAGGCTCTTCCAGTCCACCGGCGTCACCACCAGCACGTCGATCCCCATCCGGATCATCTCGTCGATCTGCTTAATCTGCCGGTCCGCGTCCAGCGCCGGGTTACGAAGAATCAGCTGGTCCTCTTCCAGTTCCACCCGGTTACTGATCTCTTCATTCAGGATCTTGAAAAATTCATTGTTCATCGTCATATAGCTGGCACCGATCAGATACGCATCCTTCCTCTGATTCCGGGAATAATCCCGATTACTGGCCCTCGTCAATACCAGAACCAGAATCGGCAGATACAGAAGAAGATTGAGTATGATGAATGCTTTTCGAACGTTTCTGTCCATCTCTTTTATCCATTCTGCCATGAAA
>CAMWMT010000086.1 GCA_947175375.1 uncultured Clostridiaceae bacterium
CTACCACATGTGCCTGCACAGTGAGGAACTGGAAACAGAGGGGGATTTTATCTTTGGTATGGTGACTAATTCCCGTTCTGTTGGAGGTTTTAAAAGTGTCATAGGAAGAAAAGTGCAGTTCGATGACGGCGTCTTTGAGGCGACTTTTATCAGGACGCCCAAAAACGCAGTAGAGCTTCAGGAGATCCTGAGCTCGATCATCTTAAAGGAGATTCATTCTGAATACATGTATTCCTTCCGTACATCCCATCTGACGGTAGAGGCGGACGGAATGGTTCCGTGGACGCTGGACGGAGAATTCGGAGGAGAATGCGCTGTAGCAGTGATTCAGAATCATCAGCAGGCGCTGAAGATCCGGATCGCCGATTAGGGTTTGTCGGGACTGCATTTTTGCAACCCCTACATATTATATATCTATCTGGTGTTTAAAAATTGTCAGAAAGTATGATAACGGCACTCGGACCAGTGATTTATATGGGTAGGGATTTAGTGCCGTATATTTATAGAAACATATTTTTAGGAGGTATTTATCATGAAAGTTGGATTTGGTTGTGACCATACTGCTATTGACCTGAAGAAAGAGTTGATGGAGTACATGACAGAAAAAGGTTATGAATGTGTGGACTATGGCGCATATGATGCGTCGGTGCGGATTGATTATCCGGACCAGGGACTGAAGGTTGCAGAGGCGATCAAAGCAGGAGAGGTAGAAAAAGGCGTCCTGATCTGTGGGACAGGCATTGGAATCTCACTGGCAGCAAATAAGGTTCCGGGTATCCGTGCAGCGGTCTGTAGTGAACCGTATTCCGCGATGATGACTGCAAAGCACAATGCGTCGCAGATCATTGCCATGGGAGCACGTGTAGTAGGTAATGAGATGGCGAAGATGATAGTGGATGCTTTCTTTGACACAGAATTCGAGGGTGGAAGACATGCAGAGCGTGTCCAAAAAATCTGCGACATCGAAGCAAAGTACAATAAATAATAATGGCAGCATATAACATGGGGCTGTCGAAATGTGCAGCCCCGGCTGTATGATAAGCAGCGCTGTGTGGATTGGAGCGGACAGAGAATGGGTCTTGTCTGCCTCAGGCGGACATAAACATGTCCGAATGAGGCAGACAAGACCCGTTCTCTGTCCGATACATTCCATACAAGCGCTTACCATACAGCCGGGGCGACCCTTTCCCGACCGCCCCTGAAACGTTATCCAAGCTTTGGCCCCAAGAGTCTGGGAAGGGTTGCATGTTCAAGTGCTGTCTCACGTGTGATCATTCCCTTGTTATACAGATCCAGAAGCCAGCTGTCCATGGAGAACATGTCTTTGGCAGTATCCGGAGCAGAATAGATTCTGCCGTCGATCTGCGGGATCTTTTTGCCGCGGATCATACTGCGGATATCGGGGGTGACGGTCATCAGCTCGAAGGCAGGTGTAAGCGTGCCTTCCTTTTTGGAAACAAGCTGCTGGGAGACCACTGCCTGAATGACCAGGGAGAGCTGATCTGCGATCTGTCTCTGCTGGTTCGGCGGGAATACATCTATGATCCGGTCTATCGCCTTGGCACTTCCCGTAGTATGCAGGGTGGAGAAGACAAGATGTCCTGTCTCTGCTGCTGTCATGGCAGCCTGCATGGTCTCATAGTCACGCATCTCTCCCAAAAGGATGACATCCGGGCTCTGGCGAAGGGCAGCGCGCAGAGCGGTCGTATAACTTTCCGTATCCGTATTGATCTCCCTCTGGCTTACAATGCTCTTATCATGTCTGTGGAGAAACTCCAGTGGGTCTTCCAGTGTGATGATGTGTTTCTCCTGATGACGGTTGATGTGGTCGATGATGCAGGCAAGTGTGGTGGATTTCCCGCTTCCTGCCGGTCCAGTCACCAGCACCAGTCCTTTGGAAAACCTTCCCAGAGAGATGATGCTTTCCGGAATACCGATGGAACCCGGTTCGGGAAGCGAAAAGGCGATCAGGCGGATGACTGCTGACAGAGATCCACGCTGTTTATAAGTACTGGCGCGGAATCTGGACATACCAGGGATCGGGAAAGAAAAATCGTCATCACCCGATGCCAGAAATGGTTCTATGGGACGTTTTGCGATCTCATAGATCTCATGAATCAGTTTTTCTGTATCCTCAGGCATCAGCCTCTCGGCATCATTCATTACCAGGCTGTTGTTTACCCGCATGGAGACGGGACGCCCCGTTACGATAAATATATCCGAAGCTTTCTGATGGACAGCCTTTTCAAGCAGTTCTTTTGCAGTAGTCATAATTATATCCTCCTGATTTAAAATGTCATAAGATTCGGGCTGTCATCCCCATTCCATTCGGAAGAGGAGATTTCCTGCCATGCGGTGATCCGATAATAACCCTGCGCCAGTTCGTCGGGGGCATTTAATGCCAGAGTGATCTGCAGGGACTGAGAATCATCAATCGGTATTTGGTAAATGATGGAAAGAGATTCGGATGCCAGATCCGTTTTCACACCCTCTATAAGTGCAAGCTGTTGCTCAGCGGACTCATAATACGTGTCCGGATGATCGGTATGAATCTGACCCAGAATCTGGTCGATCTCCTTTAGGACTCTGGAAGCGGAGCCGGATGCCTTATAATAATCCGCCTGATGCTGCGCGATCTTCTGACTGTATCGGTATTCCCTGAGCGCTCCGGAAAGTGATAGAGCAGAAAAGACCGTTAAACTCAGGACAATGAAAATCATAAGCAGGGATACGGAGCCTATATTCGTGACTGGATACGAAGTCTTTTTCATACAGTCGACACTCCTTTCTGCTGTGAAATATCCCGGGGGATAAGGCATCTGTAAGAAACGCCATCCAGTCTGTAGATCTCTCTGGAATGATGATCCCCGTACAGGATGATGGACCAGGCTGTGGTCTGTTCATCCTCTGGTGAGAGGATGATATCCATCTGATAGACCATATCTGTACTATCACAGGAATGAAATTTTGCATCAAACAGAAGTGTGATTCCTTCTTCTGTGAGAACAAAAGATTCTGGAAACAGCTCAGTGACACGAGCTATTGGTTCTTCTGCCTCGTTCAAGAGTTCTGCCGCAGATACGGCGCATCGGACGGCCATGTCCAGTTCTTCTGTCTCTTTACCAAGAAGGCTTGCCTTTACAAACAACTGAAGGCATACTGCGCTGATCAGAGAGAAAAACAGGATGCAAAAGATGAGCTCCATCAGAAGAAGGCTGGAACGGCCGGAAGAATGTTTCTTCATGGTACGCTCCTTTCTGCTGCGATCACGGAATCCTCTGCGCCGGCGCTGTCAACAGCCGTAAACAGGTAAATATGATCCTCCAGCTGTTCAATGGTAAGAGAAGAGATCGGTATGATATCCCGTCCGTTTTTTAACGAGACATCGATGCCATCGTTAATGAAAAGTTCCTTCAGGACTCCATCGTATACATAGATATAGGTAGTGCATGGAGTCCCGTTATAGACCGCCGATAATGTCAGACAGTCCGTATCATCGATCGTAACTGTACCTATGGCGCCATTGAAATCATTCTGGCGTACTTTTTCAGAAATATAGGACAGCGCAGTGCGGTTCTCGTCATTGGCGCTGAGACGACCGGATGTTGAAGCATAAATATCTGCTGCCAGGATCAGTACACTGAAAGCGGAGACGGCAAACACAAAGAGTAATGCAATTGGAAATATCAGATCAATGACATGTTTATGCCGGGTCTGAAATCTCATTGTCTGTCCCTCCTGTCTATAATCGTGACTTCTGGCATGATGTTGCTGCCCAGCGCCTGATAACCCACAAAAAACCGTTCCTCATCATAGATCAGTCCGTAGTGATCCTTCAGATACTGAAGACTTTCAGGATAAGCTCCTTCTATGGTATAACAGTGTACGATTCCGCGATTCAAGGCCCGTTCCAGAGTCTGTCTTGCTTGTGCATCTGTCTGCTCGGATACTCTGGATATACCCAGGATGAACAGGGTTGTTATCATACAGAAGACAGCAATGGAAACGGTAAAATTTCCTGAGAAAGCCCCATGTTTCTGTGTCTCAAAACGATGTTTCATGTGCATTCCTCCATCTTCCTACAGGCTGGACATGATTCCCATGAGAGGAAGCATGACGGATAAAAGGATCATGCCGACGATCAGAGAGAGGATGATGACCAGGGTGGGTTCCAAAGCTGCGATAATACTGGTGAATCTCAGATCGATCTCCTCCTGATATCTGTCTGCAATATTCCGCATGGCTTCATCCAGAGTTCCGGTTCTATCACCAATGGATGCCATACGTGCATAGAGACCAGTGAAGACTCCTGATTCTGCGAAAGCTTCACTGAGTTCCTGGCCATTTTCAATCGCTTTTTGACATAAATGAAGTTTTCCGGTAAAACTTTCTTCATCAACAAGGTCAGATGTGAGCATTAAACATTCTTCGGGGCTCATGCCGCTGCTCAGGGTAAGAGACATACCGCTTGCAAACCGGCAGGCAGTAAGCTTTTCCATAAAAGAGCGGATAAAAGGAATATGTATAGCCAGTGCACGGAACTGTCTACGTCCTTTCTTGGATTTTCCAAAATATAGGGCTGCTGCTGCCAACAGGATGGCGATAATAATCAGGACAGCAGAATAACGGTTGATGGCAGTACCAAGATTCAGAGCAGCTCTGGAGAAACCGGTCATTTCATTTCCAAGCTGCCGGAAGATCTGGTCAAAAATGGGCATTACTTTTGTAACGAGTACCAGGATGACAACGATCATCATAAAGACCATGATGAGTGGATAGGTAAGGGCATTTTTAATGGTTTGGGAGATGGAAGCCTCTCTGTCATAATAAACAGATAACGCGGTAAGGACATCATCTAGTTTTCCGGTCTCCTCGCCGATCCGTATCATCTGGAGCATATATTCCGGGAAAGCGCCGGTCTTTCTGAGGGCTTCATGAAGGAGCCCTGTTTTTTGAAAAGTTTCATCTATCTGTGTAAGAAGAGCATGCTCTTCCGGAACGTGAGTATCCTCCAGCATAATGGAGATGCCCTCCATGGCAAAGATGCCGGAACGAAGGATCATCGCCATCTGAGAACAGAAAGCAGAGACTTCCGTATTAGATAGGGGGCTGAATGTCTGTTGTGCCATATAAACTCCTTTCCCACCTGTTGTTACACAGAGGAATATTTAATAGTAGTATTTTACAACATAATTGTTGCCATCACCAATGAACTTTTTTAGGCTGCTGGTGTTGGTATTGGCAGCAAAAGTAGGATCCATAAGACTCCAGGAAGAACCATGAAACTCTATAATATTATCGATCCAGCCAGTTTCTTCCAGATAGACACTGATCCATGCATGATAAGCTTCCCCGGCGTAACCGACTTCCAGTCTTGTAGGGATCCTTTGAGAGCGAAGCATGGTTGTCATGACTGCTGCATAATCCCAGCAGATACCAGTACCGCTGCTCAGGGTCTCATCGACGTCCGGCAGATATCCATAGGTGACACTGGCAGCCTTCTCATCATCATAAGTAATATTCGAGATGATATAATGGTAGATGGCAGTCACTGCTTCCAGATCAGAATGAGTTTCCTTGACCAGCTCGACTCCCTTTGCGACCGTCTTGGACTGAGGTGTAAAGGTCACATACTGATTTGGATACAGAAAAGGAAGAAATTCACCTGCGATTCTGACCTGAATATCCTGACTGAATGCGGTTGAATACATATCCCCGTTCAGATTTTCCAAAATAGTAAGAGAATAGTCTCCGTCTCCTCCCGAGAGAGGGAATGTTTCGTATTCCTGGTTCTGTGACAGCAGATAAGTGTAAGTGATATCATCCGGTGTGGTGACCTGAAGCTTGACTTTCGGATTACTGCCAGTATAACAGACCATGATATATCCCTGATCCGTATGAGATGCATCAATCGTCACTATATCTGTACCATAAGTATCCGTTCCGTCTGCAACGGGAACAAGTACATCCGGGGTACTGTCACGGATCTCTCTGGTATCTTTTTGCACCTCTGCAGCATCACTGCGGGTACTGGAGGCACTGTTCTGGACAGAACCTGTCGCATGTGCTTTTGAACTGTCACTTTTACAGCCGGTCAGAATGGCGCAGCATAACACAATGGACAGAAGCGTCTTTTTGCTCATGTGCTGTATCATCCTCCATAATGTTTAGATTCAATAATCATAGTAATATCAGTATACTACTGAAATCTCTGAGAATCAATCTTTTTGTGGAGAAGCAGTTTTTGACTTTTTTATGATTCTTTATAATTTTCGGGAATAGGATTTGACTTTCACAGTGGACGATGATACACTGATGAAAAATATGAATCCCCTGAAAAGGGAGGATGCCGGGTGCTGCTCACCCGGCATTATTATGAAAAAGTTTATTTAAAAGTATTAGCTGACTGGCCTCTGTTGTTGATGGTTTTATTATATGGAAAAGAAATGAAGGAATCATGTGCATAAAGTGAACCTTTTTTAAAAGAAAGGTGAACAATTTATGAACGGAAGGGAGAGTTTTTGATGTTGGTAGATCAGTTATATCCGGATGATATCACAGCGTCTGTATATGACCTTGACTGGGATATGCTTTCCGGAAAGTATGAGGGAGTGATCTTTGATATAGACAATACACTGGTGCCTCACGGTGCCCCGGCGGATGACCGGGCAGTCGGTCTGTTTCGGCACCTTCACGCCCTTGGAATGAAGACATTGCTAGTATCCAATAATAAAGAGGCACGGGTACGCGCTTTCGCAGCGCCTCTGAAGACGGATTATGTGTATAAAGCAGGAAAGCCAAGAAAATCAGGATACAGAAGGGCAGTAAAAAAGCTGGGGATGAAACCGGAACGTATTCTGTTCATTGGAGATCAAGTTTTTACGGACGTGTGGGGGGCGAACCGTGCAGGTATGGCTACGATACTGACCGATCCGGTGGAACCGTCCACGGATGAGATTCAGATCGTGGTGAAAAGATGGTTTGAAAAACCTTTCCGGAGACCAAAAAGAAAGGTTCTCCGGACCTGAAAGGGCTGTAACAGCGATATGGTATGAAAAACGGAAAAGGAGTGGAAGATCATGAAAAAATTATGGGATATGTTCCTCACCTTCGCAAGGATCGGAGGGCTGACTTTTGGGGGCGGTTATGCTATGTTGCCCATGCTGCAGAGAGAGGTCGTGGAAAAGCATCACTGGGCGACGGAAGAGGAGTTGGCTGATTATTACGCAATCGGGCAGTGCACGCCGGGAGTCATTGCGGTCAATACGGCAACGTTTGTCGGTTACCGGCAGGCCGGGATCGCAGGTGGCATCTTCGCGACACTGGGAGTTGTCTTTCCATCGATTGTCATTATCACGATCATTGCGGCATTTTTAACGAATTTTGCGGAACTGAAGGTGATCCAGTATGCATTTGAAGGCATCCGAGTATGCGTCTGTGTATTGATTTTCAATGCGGTGCAGAAGCTCTGGAAGAAGTCCGTGATCGACCAGCCGACAATGATGATTTTTCTTTTTGTTTTTCTCGTATCTGCAGGACTTGCTGTGGGGCAGAGTTTTTATCCGGAGCTGTTTTCTGTCTCCCCGATCGTCTATGTAGTCATTGCCGGTGTGGCCGGTGTGGTTCTGCATGGCGGAAACGGAAAGAAGGAGGTTTAAGAGATGATACTGGTTCAGCTTTTTTGCGAGTTTTTTAAAGCAGGTCTGTTTGCTATTGGCGGGGGACTTGCAACCCTTCCTTTTCTTCAGGAGATCAGCCAGTCTACCGGCTGGTTCAGCCAGCAGGATCTGCTGGATCTGATCGCCATCTCAGAATCCACGCCGGGACCTATTGGTGTCAATGCAGCGACTTATGCGGGATTCCATACGTATGAACTGTTCGGTGGGATTGTGGCAACCCTTGGACTGATCGCGCCTTCTATTATCATTATTATCCTGGTTTCCAAGGTACTGGAGAAGTTCAAAGAGAGTAGCCTGGTGCAGAATATCTTCTATGGCCTTCGCCCGGCTTCTACAGGACTGATCGCGGCAGCAGGGTTTTCTGTGGTACTTGCCACTCTGGTCAGCGTAACAGACTTGCCGTCAGATCCAGTGGGAGCATTCAACTGGTTCGGCATTGTGCTGGCTGCTGGAATCTATCTGGCGATCAAAAAATGGAATAAGCATCCGGTGGTGTATATTGCTGTATCTGCGTTGATTGGTATTGCAGCGGGGTATCTGCATATATTTGGGTGAGAGGAGATAAATAGATGAATTACAGATGGATAAGAAACAGGCAAAGACTGCTGGCATTGCTTCTTATGGGGAGTATGCTGGCGGCAGCGGGTTGCGGTGCTTCCCGGAACACAGAGGAAAAACCGGAGGCAGTACAGAAGGAAGAGCAGACAGAGCAAGATACAGAACAGCAGGTGGATGATGGTCAGCCGGAACTGTATCCAGCGGTTCCAAAGATTATGATCTCTTCAGAGACAGTTGATAACTTTGACCCTGAATCCGGGCAGTGGCTTCTGCATGCTGAGTACAATACGGTAGAGGCAGAAGGATCAGAGACAGTTGTTTCTGCCATACAACAGTGGTCTGATCAGCGGGAAAAAGAACTTCAGGCTTTAATTACTCAACTTTCCCAGCATAAATCACTGAATAATGCCTGGATAAACAATGGCTGGG
>CAMWMT010000087.1 GCA_947175375.1 uncultured Clostridiaceae bacterium
AATTAACTGCCGCTGATACTCATGGATTATTGGCGTTCATTAGTCCATACCTTATTGAACATTAGTAGTTCAATAAGTATGCATTTCAGTTTAGGCAAATGTTTCTGTTATCGAGTATATATTATGGTTAAAAAGCTGGCACAGGAGGATAAAGGTATGGCAAAAACATGTCTGTGTATTGATGTAGGAGGAAGCTCGATCAAATATGCAAAGATAGACGAGAGCAGGACACTGATGGATTACGGGAAGGTTCCGACCCCTCATGAAGGAGTCAAGGAATATCTGTCCGCTCTGGAAGGGATCTATCAGAAATTTGAAGGACAGGTGGATGGAATCACCATGTCAGTACCAGGAATGATCGACAGCGGGGCCGGAATCTGTATCAGCGCCGGAAACTTAAGATTTGCAGATGGCATTCATCTGGTAGAGGAAATGGAACAGCGCTGCAAGGTGCCGGTTGCTATTATGAATGACGCAAAATGTGCGGCTCTGGCAGAGGCTGCCTGGGGTGCGTTGGAAGACTGTGAGGATGGTGTGGTCCTGGTTCTGGGAACCGGTATCGGTGGCGCACTGGTGAAGGATGGAAAGATTCATATGGGTTCTCATTTCGCAGCCGGAGAATTCAGTTTTGTGATTCTGGGAAATGAGCCGGATCAGGAGACCGCTACGTGGGCGGGAGTCAATGGAAATCCGCGCCTTCTTAGAATGGCTGCCCGGGCAAAACGGATCGATGCAGATACCATCAATGGTGAGGATGTCTTTCGCTGGATCAACGAGGGCGATGAAGTCATGATCGGGGTGCTGGATGAATTCACGCGGCCGCTTGCCAGGATGATCATGAATCTGCAGGCGATCTATGATCCGGACCGGTTTGCAATCGGAGGAGGAATCAGCAGACAGCCGAAGCTCCTTGAGAGTATTCAGAAGAATCTAGACCGTCTTTATGCGATCTATCCGGTTGATGTACCGAAAGCGGAGGTGACTACCTGCAAGTTCTTCAATGAAGCAAATCTGGTTGGGGCTTATCGCAATTACCTGAGGACTTTCGGAGAGTAAGATGCTCTTCATAAATATTCGGGACAGGAGTCTAACGAAGATTTCGTTGGGCTCTTGTTTTTGCTGTACATATATAGTCCTCAATGATTGCTTTTATGCCTTATAAGTGAACCAACGTCACTCCTGCATAAAGCCACGAGTATGCCGATTGCCATATAACCGAAATTTGGCCACTTAAAAACAAAATTCACCAGGTAATATGCTTTTTAAAGTTTACTTTTTTGCTCCCGATTTTAATTTTGCCAATTTCGTAGCAATCATAATAATTTTTGATAAGTTCTGCCATCCGTTTTGCATGCTGTCTTTCTACAACAACAATCATGCCAACACCACAATTAAATGTAGAAAGCATTTCACTTTCATCAATATTTCCGACTGCCTTGATATAAGAAAATATGGGCAATGGTTTTACCTGATCCAAATATATTTCAGCACACAACCCATTCGGAATAATCCTGCCTAAATTCCCTTCTATACCACCACCAGTGATATGCGCCATACCATGAACGCTGCTGTCAGAAAACAAAGGTTTGATCGACTTGTAATATGGTGTATGTGGTTTCATAATTTGTTCAATAAAAGTTTCTCCACTTATCTTGTCCAGTTTTATTTGTGGCATTTTTTCCATCAACAATCGAACTAACGTATAACCGTTTGTATGAAGACCATTCGAGGCTATCGCCAGTACAATATCGTTTTCGTGAATTTTGGCGCCGTCAATAATATTACTCCTGGAAACGATACCTGCAATACTGGATGTGAGTATATACAATCCACTGCTGACAACATCCGGTTGAATGGAAGTTTCTCCACCAACCAAATTACACTCGTTTTCCCGGCACGCTTCGGATATGCCTTTCACAAAGGATTTAATTGTTTCTTTTTCTGCCTTTCCGCACACAATCGTATCCAATACAGCGAGCGGTTTTGCTCCCATTACTGCAATGTCATTTACCAAATGATTGATCATGTCATGACATATCGACTCGCTGTATCCGTACTCCATAGCCAATTTTTGTTTGGAACCTGGTTCTTCTGATTTTAAGACCAATACAGGATCTTCTATGTTTGGATATCCAATATCGTATAGAGATGCAAAAGGACCTATGCCATTTAAAACGCGTTTGTTATCCGTTTTCATATATACCGCCATTTCCTTTTTGATAGCATCTGTATAGGAAATATCCACTCCGGCTTTACTATATGAAAAGGTTTCGGGGTTCTTATCCCTTCCCACAAGAATCTCGTCAACTGTCGTATTCAAAACTTTAGCCAGTTCCACTAAAACTTCCACATTCGGCAACGTACCATTTTCCCATTTTGATACAGCCTGAAAAGAGATTTTTAATTTTTCAGCCACTTCTGCCTGTGTCATGCCAAGTTGTTTTCTTTTATTTGAAATAAATTCCGATATTTTTTTATTATCCAACATTTTGCATCCTCCAATCCTGTAAGGTATTTCCATTATAGTATATCTATTGAGTCACTTACAATAACCGGATATTTGAATCTAAATACGCCATTCTAATGGTGGTTGAATGTAAATCCTGCTATCAGATTTTGTTCCCTCTGTTTATAAGGTATTTTTGTAAACAAAGAGTAAATACATTTTGAATTTTCAGATTCTGGAAAACTGCTGACAGTCCCGTGATAAGCGGGTATGATATGTTCACAAAGACAAACAGTTTTCTGAAAGATGGACAGGAGGTTGAACAGATGAGGCTTCCAATGGCAGCTGGCGAAATATTATACAGATTGCATCCGGAATCCGCAGATGATATACTTATCCATAAGATTATCTCATCAGGAGGAAATACGAAATGCTCGGAAAACTTTTCAGAAAAAAAGAAGCGGAACCGGAACTCTATGAAAAAAGTCTCTTTCTCTTTAGTATATTGGATGAGCTGGAGTCTGTGATGAATGTCTTCTGTGAGGCATTCGGCGTAGATGCTTCCAGTGGCGTCGGCAATACACTGGAACTGAACAATGGAGACATAAAGATCAATCTTCTGGTCATCAGCGAGAATTTGGATGACGAGGCGAAAGCTTTCGTCAAGGATCAGCGGGACCGTGTACGCAGCCATTTTATGCAGATCGAGACCGCACATACCGGTGTGAGAACCAATCTGTTCTACCATCTCGGTACTGCCAAAACGATGGTGAACATCCACTATTCCTTCCTTGCGGACGACATTCCGGCAAAGCGGGCTATGGTTGAAGATCTGTTTATCCGGTTACTTCCCCCGCTTACAGGTGTTCTTCTGGTCATGGATCAGACGGATGCTGTCTTCTGTGCGGGAGAAGACGGAAGCAGAAAACTGATCCTGTCCGAAACCGGCGAAAGTGATTTTGATATTTACCTGCCCAAGCTAGGTCCTGACCTATCGGAAATCTATGATGACATCCCCGCCGAAAATCTGGAACGCAGGAACCGCAGCCGGGAGGTGCTGAAGAAATATGGTATTCATATTCCCCCTCTCTATCCTTTTATCGAATCGGAAGCCGAGGCGGTCATCCGGACTCCTGAAGAGATCGCAAAGCGAGCCTTTGCGCTGATGGCAGTGGCTCTGTATTCGGAATGTATGGTTGGTGACGGATTAAGCCCCGAAGAAGCGTGGGATTTTATCCGGGCACGGACTGAGGATTTTGGAGCAAATGATCCCGATGCCGGATTTTTCTCACCAAAAGAATGGGAATATCTGCATGATCCGGATTCTACGGAGCTTCAGCGGATCAACGGAACCTGGCAGTACGAGAATCTATATGTGATGGAGTGGGCTCTTGGACTTGTGGACACGCTGGACTTTCCGGACCACTACTGTGATGTGCCGCTGACGGTCCGGCTTTTGAAAAAATGCTCCTGTGTAGAAGATATTCTGGCTATCTCAAAGCCGCGTTCTGCAGCAGAGCTTCTGGACGCCTGCGATCTGATCTTCTGCCTGGACTGGGCATGTGTGGATGCCCGCCTGTACCAGTTTGCTGCGCCTGCAGGCATGGACGGCGGTGTCGTACAGGAACGGCACAAATCCCTGAACTGGCTCATCGGCTATGGAGATTCCAATCCGTGGGATGAAGTGACGACTGATACGTAAGCACAAAAAGGGGATGTCGGGATTGCATTTTCCGATATCCCCTCTCTTTTATTATCTGTCCATTTTTACCATGCAGGCATTTCTGCGGCAGGCGATGCCGTACTTCAGGATCGTGGTCATTCCCTCGTCAATCAACCGGTCTGCATATCTTTTCTCTTCAATTTGTTCAAGTGCCTCCTGACAGCTGGCTTCCAGATTCGGGCTTTCCGCATATTTTAGCTCAATGACGATACCAGTGTCCTCGTCGGTCAATTCAATCTGAATATCGCTGTACCCGGTTCCGGACTCGGCACTGGACCGGACGATCCAGTCTTCCCGATGGCTCAGAAGGCCCAGCAGGATGCCATGGTAGAAGTTTTCTTTTTTATTTTTGCGCACGGCGGTATCCCGGATGCTGATGGTCTTTTTTAGATAAGCAGTAAACCGGCGCTCGATCTCTTCCGCGTCTCCCTTTTGGAAAGCCTCACAGAAAGCGTCCAGCGCAGACGTGTCTTTTCGTGCTTCTTCCTGGAACCAGGTGAGGATCTGTTCGGTGAAAATCATACGGATCTCGCGGTTGGGGATGACAAGCTCATAGGTGTTCAGGTCGATCTCCCGGTATTTTGTCAGGTAGCCGGTTGTGAAGAGGACGCTCCAGATATTGTCCAGGCTGTCATACAATTCCCGATAAGTCAGTTCCTCGTTGATCTTTTTCGTGATGCAGGCACCGCTCACCAGCTCTCCAAGCTCCTGCCGGGTCCGGGGCGTTGCTTTCTCGAGGAGCGTACGCAGAATGGTGTTGCCGCTGGAATTAATCCAGAAAGCTCTGGGGCGTGTGTCTGGGTCAGTCCGAAGCTGGTCTGTATAGTTGATCACATCCCAGGGACAGTATACATCAGCTTTTCCGAAACGATAGCCGTCATACCATTCTTTTATCAGCGAATGCTTCTCGCTGAGTCTATAGTATTCCAGCATAGCCTTGACTTCTGTATCGGAAAAACCGAAATGTTCATCAAACTGAATATTGGTAATGGACAGGATTTTGAAATTGTTCAGTCCGGTAAAGATACTTTCTTTTGCAATGCGCAGGCATCCGGTCAATACAGCAAAGTAGAGGTTTTCATTAGTCTTTAACACCTGTCCGAACAGACCACGGATCAGGCTGACCATCTCGTCATAGTATCCGTGCTGCTGTGCCTTGTCCAGAGGTACATCGTATTCATCGATGAGAAGGATCACTTTCTGTCCATAATGCTTGCAGAGGAGAAAAGACAGATTTTTCAGGCTGTTTACCAGTGTATCTTTTGACATATGGAACACCTGCTGGCCGCTGGTGTCAATTTTGATCAGCTGGGAGTATTGATCTTTCTCCTTAATGGAAAGTCGATCGCTTTCCAGAAGAAACTGAAAACGCAGCGCTTCGCTTCCGATGACAGAGCAAAGTGCCGCCTGTGCATCGTTGTATTCCAGGGCGTCCACGCCCTTCAACGTGATGGAGATCACCGGGAATTTCCCCATATATTTTTCGCAGAGTTCCGTCTCTTGAGATATGGCAAGCCCGTCGAACAGACTGGCATCACAGCCATAGGAAAAGAAGTATCTGAGCATGCTCATATTCAGAGATTTGCCAAACCGCCGGGGTCGTGTAAAAAGATTTACTTTTCCCCAGTGATTTAAAAGTTCCGTGATCAGGCCGGTTTTATCGATATAGTAAAATCCTTCTGTGCGGATCTCTTCGAAATCTTCAATTCCAATAGGAAGTTTTACAGATGAATGCAAAGCTCGTTCCTCCTTTCTTTTTCTTCAATTATATAGGGAGAAACATCGGGTTTCAAGTCTTTCTGCGGTCAAAATCCGTCTTGATGCTTGAACTGGAATTTTATATCCAGTATAATGAATTCATGTTTTAAGAGACTGCGGTCGAAAAACAGAGAAAGGAGGCGGGTGCATATCTATGGAATGGAGTCAGAGACAGATGCGTCTGGCAGAGGAGCTTCTGGAAAAGGCAAAGGAATTTGGGGCGGATCTCGCAGGGCTGGTATCTGTGGAAGATTTAAAAGATGGTCCGCCTGAAAAGTTGTTTCCTATCATGAAAGATCATGCAAGGGACCATTTTGCAGAACAGATTACCACAGGGCTCTCGCATGGAGCGGTGAAATGGGAGCCGGAGGAAAAGACCGTCCTGGTTTACGCGGTCGGTCACCCGAAGGAGAAGCCGGAGCTGGACTGGTGGTGCGGAGAGATCAATCCGCCGGGGAACAAACTGCTGGCACAGATATCCGGAAAGCTAAAACGGTACATAGAGGAGCATTATCCGGATATCCAGGTATATCCAAAGCCGTATCATGTGGAAAAGGGCGGTATCTATCTAAAGGACGCAGCAGTGGCAGCAGGTCTTGGTTGTATCGGGCGTAACAATCTGCTGGTGACGCCGGAATATGGGACAAGAGTCCGTCTTCGTGCTATAGCTGTTTCGGAATTGCTGCCGCCTTCTGAGAAGAGGGACTTTGATCCCTGCCAGGGATGCGCAAGACCCTGCGCGTCTGCCTGTCCGAAGCAGGCATTTTCCCAAACGATCTATACGGAACCAGAGACTGGGCTTTCCTGCCTTCCCGCCAGGGAAGGGGATTATTACCGCAAGCAGTGTGCACTGGAGATGGAGGAAAATGAAGCGACAGCGCCTCTGGAACTGGTTCCCGAATATTCGGACGAGCCAATGCCAGTGATTCGGTACTGCCGGGCATGTGAATTTTCTTGTCGATATACGGGAAGTAAAGAGCAGTAGGACAGACGTGCAGGCTGCTAACAGAAAACAAAAGAAAATCAGAACGTTAGAGAAACTGAAAAAACAAAAGAGAGGGAGTTTATACCATGAATGTATTGGAAAATGCCATTTACTGGCTGGCGGATTTTATGTGGGGGAGCTGGATGACTGTGCTGATCATTGCCACGGGTCTCTATCTTTCCATAAAGTTTCGTTTTGCTTATATCACGAAGATCGGGTTTCATTTTAAAAATACCATCGGAAAAATATTTTCCAAAAAAGAAGAGGGAGAAGGAACAGTCTCCGGCTTTGCTGCTGCCTGTACTGCTCTGGCGAACACCATCGGTACGGGAAATGTGGCAGGTGTGGCTTCAGCAATCGTGACAGGAGGTCCCGGCGCTGTATTCTGGATGTGGGTCTCCGGACTTCTGGGCGTATCCACGAAAGCCTGTGAGATCATTCTGGGCCAGAGATACCGGGTAAAATTCGAGAATTCGATGGATGAGTACGTGTGCGACCGTTCTTTTGTTATGAAGAATGGATTTGGCTGGAAAAAGGGCGCTTTTGTTCTGGCAGGTTTCTGTTTCCTGTTCGGCCCCTGGACCTGCGCTGTACAGACAGAGGCAGTGGCGAGCTCCATGAATGAAGCGTTTCAGATTCCACCCATTCTGACGGTAACGGTAGTTGGTGTTACCTGTTTTGCGGTCATGTTTGGAGGCCTGCGCAGAATTGCCGGTGTGACGGAAAAGGTAGTTCCCATTATGGCCTGTATCTATGTACTGGCGGGACTCGGGATCATCCTTTTGAACCTGAACAGGCTTCCTGCAACGATCCTCCTTATTTTCAAGAGCGCATTTACACCAATGGCGGGAATCGGCGGCTTTGCAGGCGCAACGGTAAGAGATGCCATCCGCTACGGCGTAGCTCGCGGCGTCTATTCCAATGATGCAGGTACGGGTTATGGAATCATTGCCCATGCGGCGGCAAGGACTGACCATCCCGTTCGCCAGTCTTCCTGGGGATGGGGCGAGGTCTTTCTGGATACGATCGTGGTTTGTACGATTACGGCGGTATCCATCCTGATCACTAATTCCTATATTGATTATGGCGATATCACCAGCGCCCAGCTTACGACCGTCGCTTTCAAGGTGGCTTACGGTGATGTGGGCGGCTGGATCATGGGTATTACCATCTCGCTGCTTGCCTGGACGACCATTATCGGTATGTATTATTCCTGCGCGAAATCCGTCAATTATGTGTTCGGAGATACGAAGGCAAACAAAGTAGCGAATTATGTCTACATTGTTTATTATATGGTTCCCTGCCTGCTTTTCTATAATGTAGAAGCGGACTTGCTCTGGGCGTTTACGGATATCTTGAGCGCTGTCTATGTGCTGATCACGCTGTTCTTCATCTACTCAAAGCGCAAGATGATCTTTGCACTGTTTGAAGACTTCTGGAAGCGTTTCCTTCCTGCCCTTGACCGGGGAGAACATCCGCAGAAGGTTTCCTTTGAGCAGATCGAGAAGAAATAGCAACTGTCATATAATAAGAATAGGGGGTATCGGAAGACTCAATCCCGGCTATATGATAAGCAGCGCTGTGTGGATTGGAGCGGATAGTGAATCGGTTTTGTCCGTCTCAGGCGGACGTTCAAGTCCGATTGAGACGGACAAAACCGATTCACTGTCCGATACATTCCATACGAGCGCTTATCATA
>CAMWMT010000088.1 GCA_947175375.1 uncultured Clostridiaceae bacterium
AGGCGGCAGTTTCCATTCTGACCCCCAAAGTCATAGCCACGATCATTCCGGTCACCGTAATGATCCACCGTACCTCTGATCCGCCTAAAGAACCTATCTTCTCCAACTGTTCTTTATAATATTGCGGGGGCAAGAGTGTAAATTCATCATTGTGCAGACGGAAATACCGGATATAAACCGCGCAAGCCAACGGATACACGAAAAGAATAGCAGGAACACCAACTATTCCCCAAACAGAATAGGAAATCGTCGCATCAATACCGGAAGCATTACGGATATACTCAATCCCCATCAGATTGCCGGTGGGCGCGCCGCTGATCAGTGACATGCCGCCAATCATGGAAAAAGTAGGGATCATAACCATCACGGCTTTTCCAAGCTTACTTTTTCCAGGACGTTCTCCCATGGCTTCCAAAAGCGTGGCAGCAATACTACTCATTAGGATCAATGTCGCAATATTCGATACAAAGGTCGAGATGACCCCGCAGGTAATTGCGATAATGCAGACCATACGGATAGGATTATCTCCAAATCGATACAAAAACCAGTAAGCAACCCGTTTTCCAAAAGGCGTAAACTCACACCCCATTGCGACGATCAACATACCTATTGTTGCCAAAAATGGAGACGACCCAAAAGTAGTTCCAACCAGATTAAAATCCCAGAAGCCCAGAAGCATCCCGAGTAATACAATAAGAAAGACCGAAATAATCACTTCTGTGCCGGAAAATATCATAAAAATCAGAATACCGACCAGAAATCCAAGGGCTGTGCTGGTAGACGGTCCAAAGGCTGACAGATCAACCATTCGTAGTAAAAAGAATGCTGCCAGCGAAACGATGAATACCGTTACCAGTTTTCTGTTCACGATAATTCCAGTGCGCAGCCCGGCCAAGTCTAATATCTTATCTCCCTTTGTTAGCATCATCTTATCTGAATCCATATACAATATCCTTTCAGCTCAACAGCAAGAATGCGCTGATGATGGTAATGAGAAGAGTACCAATGGCTGGAATCACATTTCTCTTTACAATATTGGTGATTTGCACGTCCGTCAATGAACTGAGCATCAGCGTGGAAGGAAAAACAATGCTCATAGCGGAACCAAATACCGGCGCCTGCAATAAAATGCAAGTACCGACAACGGCAAGCGCTGGATTGCTTGAAGCCGCAGATTTTACCACGGTAACAGCCACCGGAAGGACGATGGACAGGCTCCCCATAGAATCGGCTGTAATAAAAGAGCAGACCGCTCCCAATCCGCCGACGAGGAACATCATTCCGAAAAATCCAAAGCCTATATCAGCCAAAGCCCCGACAACAATATCCAGGCCCCCGATCTTGGCAATACCAGCCGCAAAGAAAGCGCCTGCAACAGGGATCATTCCCTGGCCGCCAATATAATTGCCCATTCCAAAATAGAATTTGGACGTATCTTCAAATGCCTGCATCCACGTTTGTTTTCTGACAAATTTATCAATAACCATTACTAAAAGCAGACATAAAAACTGGGCGGATACGACACTGATGGAAATGTTACCGACTACTAACCGGCTGAAGATTACGATCAACATAAGAGGAAGGACAGGCAGGACTGCATAAAACCTGGGAGCAGTTGCTTCCTTATATTCGACGTCTGTGTTCAGTTTTAATTCTGTCCTGCCAACGACATTGTCCTTTTTATCGAATACATAATTAGACAAAGGACAGAGGAACATCATTGCAACACAGGAGATGGCAGCGATAATGATCTGTCTGGAGAAAGCAAAGGTTGCAATGTCCATCTGATCCAGGACACCTAATTCTTGTGCTGCCAACAGTGTGTGAGGATTAGACGGGCCGGATACAATGCAGGAAGAGCAGACCATAGTGGCGCAGATCCCTTCAATGGGAACTCCAACCTGCACAAGGATAGGAACCAGCGTACCAAACAGTAGCATAATTACACTGGTAGGAGACGGAACTGCAAAGATCATTAAAAACACGATCAAAGCAGTAAATGCAAGAAGGATATACTTGTTTTTTACCCGCGAGACAGGTTTTACCAGTACATCTGCCAGAGCCTTAGAAGCGCCGATATGGTTCATGTAGCTGGAATAACCAATTACACTCATAGTAATAATCAGCATGGCGGCAAAACGTGATTTGAATGTCTCTACGATTAACTCAAATACATCAAAAAATAGCGAACCGGAAGTAGTATCAGCAACGCTGACCCCTGTGATTAACGTATACCCCATAAGGGATACTATTCCAAGAGAGAATAATAGCGTTGCAACATTCAGTTTCTTGCGGATCCCAACGGTTAAGACCACCAACAATAATATAGTGAGTAAAACTTTGATCATGTTTTTCTCCCTCCCTTTTATCAAATTTGTCTACAAGATCATTAAAGATATCAGAATTCCATCCCCTGTTTCTTCATGTAATCTTTAAATGCCTGATAAGTTGCGTCAGATATATTGACGCCGTTCTTTATAGAATCCGCAAGCCTAAGATTCTCGATCTCTCCAGGATAATATACCTGTTTAAAACCAGGAGCCGGTTTCACGGTCTTCAAGTCATCAATCATGCTTTCCATACGGTGATGGAATTCCTTAATACCGACAAACTTATCAATATCTGTAACCTGGAGGAAAAATCCGGCCGAAGGCAAACCTTCGTCAGCCATAATGCGGATATCATTTCTATGGTAATTTGCGCCGGAAAGGACTCCGCCGGAAACCACAGTCATAAATGAAATGCCATATCCTTTGTGACCTCCGAATACCTTCAGCGCGCCGCCATCCAAGACGTCTTTGGCGTTAGTGGTAGGATTGCCGTTCCGATCCAGTCCTAAACCGGGAGGAATCTCCCGTCCGTCTTGTGCCGCTGCAAAGATTTTTCCCATAGCAGTCTCCGTTGTCGCCATATCCAGAACAAAGTTTCCGTATTTGCCTGCAGGTGCCGCATAGGAATACGGGTTAGTACCCAGAAAACGATCAACGCCGCCGAAAGGAGCGGCGATACCACCGTTATTTCCATACAGATATGCTACCATACCGGCATTCGCAGCCTGTTCTACATAATTAGCTCCGCATCCATAATGGTAAGTATTTGTGATGAGCACTGTAGCTGAACCGGTTTTTCTTGCCTTTTCTACCGCGATCTCCACCGCTTTTTTTACTACAATACCGCCAAGACCGATGCCCCCGTCGATCAGGCAGCTGGACGGATTGTCTTTCAGGACGAGAATTTCAGGATTCGCATGTGCAGGACCATCCGTGACAAACTCCATATATCTTGCCGCCATGATAAATCCATGGGAATACATTCCCCTTGCTTCAGCTATCGCCAGGTTTTCAGACATAATATCCGCATTTTCCTCTGTAAAACCCACATGCATGAATCCGCGTTTCATAAGATGTTTCATGTCGTCAAACTGCATAAACATAAATCGTACCTCCTTTTTCCCTTTAAAGATAAAGAACTTCCCGATAACTATCGTATCGGAAACCGTACAATGTCGCAATATCCGGTATTCCTCAATAGAATCCGTTCATTATCTTTTGGAATTATCGTATACTTTTAAACGAAAAAGACAGCCATGCCCCGAATTGTACAACTCTGGGGCATGGCTGTCTTTTTCTAAAATAAATTACCGCTTTTATCTGTCGGAAGAGGCTGCACTTCCATAAAGTTCGTGAAACCGCGTCTGATAAGAGTTGATAAAATATTCAAAATAATCTGGATGCTTCTCATTTCTGGCAAAAAGGATGATGTCTTCCCGAATCCGGTTCTGGAGAGGAATGGCTTTGATCGAGTTGTGGATACCGCTCGGAATCATCTTACTGCAGAGGAAGCCAACTCCGTAATTGTTGCTGACCAGGCTGGTCAAAGTCAGAATACTGCTCACATTATGCACTATATTGGGTTTGAAGCCGCTTTTTTTACAAGCCAGGATCAATTTCCTGTCATTGGCCTGTATGATAAATTTCTCATTACGGGCAACGCTAAGGTCGATAATGTCGTATCTTGCCAGCGGATTCTCTGTAGATACCAATAACTTCCACGAATCTTTGTAAAGTGTGTACTTCTCATAAAAATCAATTTTCTCCGTTTCCCAGCCAATGGCGACGTCGATCTCCCTGGAATCCAATTGTTCAGGCAGTTCATTGCTGAAAGATTCCGTGAAGCGAAGACAAACGTCGGGATATTTCTTTTGAAACTCATCGATTGGCTGCAACAAACCGGCATAGCTCATACTCGCACTGATCCCAATCGTGAAAACCTGAGATTCTTTCTGGTGTTTTACCAGTGATCTTTTCAGCTCTTCAAGTTCACGGAATGTACAGGAAAGCTGTTCGAAGACCATAACGCCTGGCTTTGTCAACTGTATGGTATTTCCTTTCTTATCAAACAGGCTGATGTCAAGCTCCGCTTCCAGTGCCATAATCAGCTTCGAGATGTTCGATTGGGAAGAGTGTAACGCCTTTGCAGCTTTTGTAAAACTCTTCTTTTCGACGACCATAAGAAATGCTTCAATTTGTTTGCTGTTCATTTAAATTTCCCCTTTAAAATGAGTGACCCCGAGTTAGCAAGATTATTACCATAATACCAAAATACTACAACAGTTTACAAGTTTTTTTCATTTTAAGTAATTGAAACATATGTATTCCTTTTTGCCGTATTCAAAAATGGAATTACAGAGTGCCATATCAGAATTACTGGGGTGGTTTTTTGCAGCACATGACTATATAATAAGCGCGTAATCAAAATCTGAAGAGAAGAACTTCCCAAATATATAAATTCTCTGAATTACTTGTCAGATTCAGAAAGGAGAGTTCCCATGGTAAATATTACACTACAAATGGAACGGTGCAAAGGCTGTGGAATATGCATAGCAAACTGCCCGAAAGACGCACTTGCTTTTTCGAACCACTCCAACCATTCGGGTTATGAATACGTTCAGGTGAACGAGGAAACTTGTGTAAAGTGCGGTACCTGCTATATTGTTTGTCCTGATGGAGTATTTGTATTCACAGAGACAATAACTGAATAAGGAGAACAACATATGAAAGAACTTTGGAAAGGAAATGAAGCTATAGCAGAAGCGGCTGTCCGTGCCGGATGCAAGCTTTATGTCGGATACCCGATCACCCCACAAACGGAAATTGTAGAATATATGTCGGCACGCATGCCGGAACTTGGACGCAAATTCATCCAGTCGGAAAGCGAGATTATCAGTATCAATACAGTAATCGGCGGAGCCATGACAGGATACCGTTGCATGACAAGTTCCTCTGGTGTAGGGATTTCTTTGATGCAGGAAGGCCTGACTGATGCTTTTGCAAAAAGTATCCCTCTGTTACTGGTAAATGTGAACCGATGCAGCTGCGGTATGGGGGGAGATTTCGGCGGCAGCACAGATGATTATCTGCGGGATACCCGCGGCGGAGGCAATGGTGATTACCATTTTATTGTGATGGTTCCATCAACCATTCAAGAAGCAGTAGATCTGACCTATTGTGCGTGGGATATTGCAGAAAAATACCGCAATCCCATTGAGATCATGACAGAAGGTCGTCTGGGACAAATGATGGAATGTGTGGAAATGCCGGAATTTAAGGAAAGCCCAAAACAGGAATGGGGATTTGACGGCACAACAAAATTTATGGATTTTGGTCCTATGAGAGACCATGATGCCAAATACAAGGCGCGTATGGATGCCATCCGTGAGCACGAACAGCGATGGGAAGAATATCGGACCGAAGATGCCGAGACGGTGATTGTTGCCCTTGGGATGTGTTCGCGTGTATGCAAAGGAGCCGTGAATATTCTTCGGGAACAAGGAGAACAGGTAGGCCTGCTTCGTCCGATCACAGCATGGCCGTTCCCCGTAAAAGGCTTCGAAGCGCTTCCTGAAACAGTAAAACGTATTATTGTAATGGAAGTGGATAATGACGGACAGGTGATTGAGGACGTGCTGATCACTACCAAGAAACTGACCAGATTCCAAAATATGCCAATATATAATCTGTATAAGCCTCATCTTTATCCTGCTGATGAAATGATCGACTATTATCGGAAAGTGATTTCCGAAGAAGAGAAGGAGGTAAGCTGATGGCAAAATATACAAAATATCCTGAATTGTTATCACCCAATGGATGGTGTCCCGGATGCGGTTATGGAATAATCGCACGCTTAATCTACGAAGTCATGGAGGAAAAGGGAGTCTCCCAGAATCATATCTATGTCGGCGGTGTTGGCTGTAATGCAAATCTGTACGGCGCTCTTGAAGGGGGCAACAAAGTAGAATGCCATCATGGAAGAGCCCCCGTCTGTGCGAACGGGATCAAAGCCCTTATGCCAGATACGTTTGTTTTTACTATTCAAGGCGACGGCGATTGCTATGCCATTGGCATGGGTGAGACAATCATTGCGGCCCACAATCGATTTCCAATCACCGTATTTGCAGTAAACAACGCAAATTATGGTATGACTGGCGGTCAGACAGCCCCTACAACTTTGACAGGGCAGGTCACCACTACATCCCCCAAAGGCAAAGAGGGCAAACCGTTTGATATCATTCCCCAAATGAGGGCGTTGGGTGTAGATTATTGTGCCCGCGGCACCACCGCATCCCTGGCAGAAATCCGCAAATTAAAAAAATATATTACAAAAGCCATAGACCTGCAATTACAGGAAAGGAAATATGCATTTGTGGAAATTCTTTCACCCTGCCCCACCAACTGGCATAAGAGCCCTTTAGAAGCAAATGAATATATTATGAATAATGTCATCAAATATCTGCCACTCGGCGAATATGACACAAGTAAGGAGGAATAGTATGGAGATCATTTATGCCGGATTTGGCGGACAGGGTGTTTTAACGTCCGGTCTAATAACTGCTTATATTGCATTAAAAAGTAATTACGAAGTACTCTGGTCTCCGGCTTACGGCGGGCAGATGCGTGGAGGAAAGGCCTATAGTATGGTGAAATTTGACCATCATCCAATCACTGACCCTCTGATCTCCCAGGTAGATATCGTCGTGGCCATGAATAAACCTTCACTGGATTTCTGTAAAAACCTGAAGACGGACGGACTACTGATCGCTAACCGTTCAACAATTGGAAGCGAGGACCTTCCGGATACATGCAAAGTCCTCAACCTTCCGATAGACGAATTAGCAGCAGAGGCAGGAAGCACCCGTTCTGCTAATCTAATTACCATCGGCGCAGTGATTCGCGAGACAGGGATAATCGGCAAAGAAGAAGCTTGCAGGTTAATGTGTGAGTTCTTTGAGAATAAAGGAAAGGGGAAATACAACGAAACAAATGTCCGCGCCTTTAATGCCGGTTACCACTATATTGGATAAGACAGGAAAGGAAAAGGAGTACCATGGATATAAATGTATTACTGAAACCCAAAAGCATTGTGATCGTAGGCGCAACTGACAAACATAATATGTCCGGGGATGCAACAAAAAATATTCCCCGGAGTAGTATTTCAGACCATGTCTATTATATCAATCCAAAAAGGGACTCGCTGTATGAAAGAAAATGTTACAATACCTTACAGGAGCTTCCTGAAGTTGTTGATCTTATGGTAATGTGTACGCCTGCCAAAACCGTCCCTGGATACCTGGAGCAGGCCGGACAATTGGGAATACGAGCAGCAGTGGTGTTTGCCAGCGGCTTTAGTGAAGAACGTACACCAGAAGCACACGCATTGGCAGACCAAGTAGAAAAAATCTGCGCCAAATATGAAATTGCTCTTTGTGGTCCAAACTGCGTGGGATATGTAAATGCCCTCGATAAGATCTGCGGGGGACCGTTAGACTACGGTCTGCTGGATATGGACGTGAAAAAAGGCCTCGGCATTGTTGCGCAAAGTGGATTTGTCACCAGCGGATTTACAAATCCAGATGTAAGGAATCTGGCGTATATTGTCAGCGCCGGTAATTGTTCCTCTGTTACACTGGAAGAATATATGCTGTTTTTTGCCAGGGATACACGTGTAAACTGTATCGCCGCATATATTGAAGGTATCAAAAAACCGGATGTTTTAATACAGGCTATAAAAGAGGCGGCAGAAGCCAGAAAACCGGTTGTAGTATTAAAAGCAGGCATGACAGTCAAAGGCAGTTTTGCGGCAGCAAGCCATACCGGAAGCCTGGCCGGGGATTATAAGATCATCGAAGCTGTGTTTAACAAATACGGGGTGATTATTTGTAAAACATTGCAAGAATTTGTGTCTACAGCACGAATGTTCGCAATCCTTGACGGAAATATCCCCCAAAACACAAATGTTGGCGCCATTAATTTTTCGGGAGGAGAGAATACTTTGTGTGCTGACACCTGCTAGCGGTACGGTCTTGATCTTACTGACTTTGAGGAAAAGACTTTAGAAATCATCCGTTCAGTGACGCCCGGCTTTGCGACAGCAGCCAACCCTTTAGATGCGACAACGCAGTTGTTCTCCGAGGTCTCGCTGGTTCGAAAACTGTTTGTTGGCGTGTCCGAAGACAGTAATATCGGCCTGATCACGGTGGGGAACGTGATCAGGCCGAGATTACTGTCTTAGGAC
>CAMWMT010000089.1 GCA_947175375.1 uncultured Clostridiaceae bacterium
CGATTCGTACTATGAAAGGAACGGACCTGTCCGTCTGCACAGGAGTCGGAGAACTTCTTGCAGACCTTATTCAGACAGACGGGGAGGCAGAGATCGAAGTCGGCACCGGCAATATCACATTGTCACAGTTTGACGGAACTTCTCTGGAACTGGAATGCGGAGTCGGAAACGCTACGATCACAGCTGCAGGAAGGGAACAGGATTACAACTATACGCTGGATGCCGGACTTGGCAGTATCTCCTTGAACCATCACCAACAGAGCGACTATGGTCACCATCATGGCTCGCATGATGACTGGGAACATCACATGGACATTCATCACGGCGCAGACCGCCAGATTTCGATCAACTGCGGACTGGGCAACGCATCTTTGAATTTTATGGAGGAATAATCATATGAAAGACAAACGACTGGTCAAATCTTCTTCAAACCACATGATCTCTGGCGTATGCGGAGGAATCGGGGAATATTTTAACATTGACGCAACCGTGATCCGGCTGGTCTGGGCGATCCTGACCTTCTGCGGATTTGGAAGCGGCATCCTGATTTACATCATCGCAGCAGTCATAATACCGGAATATTAAAAAACTCTTTTCTTTTTGGAAAAGCCGCATTATAATAGAAACAGCCTGTATCATTCATCTGAAACATACAGATAACATTTATCGAACATCAGCAGTTCGATAAGCTTGAATTCAAAAACAACAGGAGGAACTTTTATGGGCGGCTTTTTTGGAGTTGCGGCAAAGAATGACTGTATTTTTGACCTGTTTTTTGGAACAGACTACCATTCTCACCTTGGCACGAGGAGAGGCGGTATGGCTGTATATGGCGAAAAAGGGTTCGACCGTGCCATTCACAATATAGAGAATGCGCCTTTCCGGACAAAATTCGACAAAGATATGCGGGTGATGAAGGGATATCTGGGAATTGGATGTATTTCCGATTATGAACCTCAGCCCCTGATCATCCGCTCCCATCATGGAACTTATGCGATCACTACCGTAGGAAAGATCAACAATACGGACGAGATCACAGAACTTATCTACCAAAACGGCAATACTCATTTTCTAGAAATGAGTGGAGGGGATATCAATCCTACCGAACTGGTCGCTGCCGTTATCAATCAAAAGGAAAATCTCATAGACGGCATCCGTTACGCACAGGAACTCATTGACGGTTCCATGACGCTGATGCTCATGACGCCAAAGGGTATCTATGCTGCCAGAGACCGGTTGGGACGTACCCCTGTCATACTGGGCAAAAAAGACGATGCCTACTGCATCACCTTTGAAAGCTATGCGTATCTGAATCTTGGATATGAGGATTATAAGGAGCTGGGACCCGGAGAGATCGTAGTCGTAACCCCAGATGGTGTAAAGACCCTTGTAGCACCCGGCAAGGACATGAAGATCTGCACGTTTTTGTGGGTTTATTATGGCTACCCGTCCAGTTCCTATGAAGGGGTAAATGTAGAGCAGATGCGTTATAACTGTGGTGTAAAGATGGCAGAACGTGACAATGCAAAGCCGGACAATATCGCTGGCATCCCAGATTCCGGTACGGCACATGCCGTAGGCTACGCAAACCAATCCGGTATCCCGTTCTCCAGGCCATTTGTCAAGTATACACCCACCTGGCCTCGTTCTTTCATGCCTACGATCCAGGATAAGCGTGACCTCATTGCCAAGATGAAACTGATCCCGATCCATCAGCTCATCAAAGACAAGAGCCTGCTGCTTATTGATGATTCCATTGTCAGAGGCACGCAACTTCGTGAAACAACAGAATTCCTGTACCAGCGCGGCGCGGCAGAAGTTCATATCCGTCCTGCATGCCCTCCGTTGGTATATGGGTGCAAATACCTGAATTTTTCCCGTTCTACTTCCGATATGGATCTGATCACCCGAAGGGTTATTGCTCGGCTGGAGGGCACAACTGAGGTGCCGGATGAGATCCTGCAAGAGTATGCGGATCCGAATTCTGAAAAATATGAGATCATGGTGGAAGAGATCCGAAAAGAACTGAATTTTACTTCTCTGAAATACAACCGGCTGGATGATCTTCTAGATTCCGTAGGGATTGATCCCTGTAAGCTCTGCACTTACTGCTGGAACGGCAGAGAATAAACAGATACCTATAAAAAGCATAAAAAGCTCCTGACAGCAGATTCCCTGATTAGTCTGCTGCCCGGAGCTTTTTTAACCTGTATCATCCTTATTTTCCTGTATTTCTGCTCTTGATCTTTCTTATTTCAGCAGTTCATCATAGGTCGTATTCAGACACTCCTTAATTCCACGAAGCTGCGACCCTGTGATATGCTGGATACCTCTCTCGATCTTTACCAAAGTCTCTCTTGTCATGTTCACATCCTGAAGCTGGATCATGCGGACAAGTTCTGTCTGCCTGATCCCTCTCTCCAGCCTGATCTGACGTATATTACCGCCGATATTGATTCCCGACTGCTTTATCTTCTGTTCCATCGTATACCTTCTGAAAGAATCATTATTCGTACTTTTCTTCCATCATATTCGTTTCATCTGATGGAATGGGACCAGTATCAGTCCTTTCAGAAATTATGACCTTTCCTTCCAGAAGTTCTTCATAGGTTGTATTCAGGCAAAATTTCACCCCGCAGATCTGAGCTCTGGTAATATGCTGCCGTCCGCCTTCAATCTTCACCAGTGCCTCCCTGGTGATATTTACACCCAGAAGCTGGAGCATCTGGACAAGCTGTGTCTGTCCGATCCCCCGCTCCTTTCTGATTCGTCTTATGTTCCAGCCAATATCCTTTTCCGGCTGTTTTATCTTCTGTCCCATAACTTTTTCCGTAAAATGGACCGTTTTCAGTCCTTTTTTCTTTATCATAATAGTTACATCTGTTATAATGGGACCAGAACGAGTCCAATATGGGAAAAGAGGAAGAAAATGCACCAAAAAAATTTTAAAAGACCATATTATCGAATACGGACAGAGCTGTTTTGGGGAATGAACCTGTGTATCCTGTTTTTACTAATTGTAGGTATTCATGCAAATTATCGGCTTTGGAGACAGGAACAGCCAGACATTTCTGATGAAGAACAGCAGATACGTATAGAAGTGGCCTATGATGACTGGCATTCTGAACTGGCAGAAACTTCCCAGTGTCTTCTATGCGGCGAGAATTCCCGCAAAAAAGCAGACTATGAATCCGGCAATGACACGATAGGGTTAATTTTACTGAATAATTGGACGATTTTGAATTTTCCACTGCAGAACAACATGATCACAGCAGACGAAAAAGAAAATACCGGCAGTTCCGGTATCCGATATGGGTATACCAGTGATATTACCTGGCTTTCAGATGGTGACCCCTCCAGGGGAATGGCGCATATCAGTCTGACCCTGCCGGAACACTGCCAGCCTGACGAAGATTTTATCAGGCAGAATCTGTGCCAGCCCTGTCTGGACAAGGTCACAGCATCTTTGCGCTTCTGGAAAGGGGAACACGAAGAAAAAGAAGCTGTTCCTCTCTGCCTTCTGGATTTCCAGACATTCGAGATTCATCCGGTTCAGGACTGGTATCGGGGATATTTTATCAGAGACTACTGGGTAGAACTGGATTTCGAAGAAGCAGATCTTTCCATAAAGACCTATTATCTACCTTTGATCGCCTGTAAATCCTCCTGTTCTTTCATTTAATATATTAGTTCTGTTTGCATTTCCATGGGCATGATTCGGGCTGCCGCTTTCCATTTATCTTTTTTTGTGATATTTTCTGTCTGTCAGACGTTTATATAGTGAAAAGCTTTTCAAGACAGACCGGAATGGAGGTGAACATTTTGGAGAAAGCGGACTATGACAGGGCGGTAAAACTCTGTCTGGATGTAGTGTACCGGACGGCACTGAACTGCTGCCGGAATCCACAGGACGCAGAAGATGTGGTACAGACTGCATTTTTAAAGCTGCTGGAATGCGATACGCATTTTCAGGATGAGGATCATATCCGCAGATGGCTTATACGTGTAACGGTTAACGAGTCACATTCCATCTGGCGTTCCTTCTGGCGACGAAATGTATCCCCTCTGGAAGAACAGACAGCAGAACCTGCATTTACACAGCCGGAGAACAGCGACCTGTTTTACGCAGTGCAGAAGCTTCCCGTCCGATACCGGGAGGTTGTGCACCTGTATTATTATGAGGAATACAGCATCCGGGAGATTGCTGAGATCCTCCATATCTCCGAGACCGCCATCCAGACCCGGCTCATGCGCGCACGCAGAAAATTGAAACAACAACTGAAGGAGGCGTGGAAATGAAAGCAGAAAGAGACAATCGCACCTGGTATCAGAACACTTTCGATGAAGTACATGCTTCTGAGAATCTGTTGAGAAAGGTGGAAACTATGAAAAATGAAAATGGAATCATCCGAAAAACCATGCCAAAGGGTATGATCGCAGCTGCAGCATTTGCCGTACTGGTATTCAGCAATGTCATCTCCTATGCGGCATCTGGCAGTCCCTGGATTCTGACCATCACCCTGCCTGACGGCGAGATGCGGCAGATCGAGATGGAACACGGACCGGAGGATGGGCAGTTCTATATCTATGAAGACGCCTCAGACTCTGTCTCGTCCGAACATACAGCCAGCACAGAGGTGGAATACACACTTGAGATGTCTGACGACACAACTTATGTGCATCGTCTGGAGACGGACAACGGCCATACCTGGCTGATCCTTGATGGCACATATCGTGTGGATATTACAGATAAATTCCAGAACGGCACCTGCAAGGGCACCCTGGATATGGATGACATGACCTGGTGCTACGAAGTGACCGGAACCCCGGATAACTATGAGATCCAGGCCTATCTTGTCACATATAATGTGAATGAATCCAGTGATCAGTAAGATCTCTTCGGCTCTTTTGCATGGCTGCAAATTTAAAAGGAATGTTGATTAATACCTTTGACCACTGATATCTAAAAATAGAGAATCCCATGGAATTCAAGACCTTGAATCTCCGTGGGATTCTCTCCTTCTCTTCCGGAATGATCTTCTTCAACACTCCGAGTCTGATCACTGTTCTTGGTAACGCTGCAGAAACTCTTCTACCGACATGACCCGTGCTGCCAGGCGGCACCACTTTTTCAGCTTTTCCATATCCTCTTCTTCCATGATCTCTTTTCGCAGAGACTCCGGCACACTGCTGAGCTCTTCCAGAGACTCCAGGATGAGCTCCTGCCGGTCCAACCGTCTGCCTGCTCTTATCCCTTCATTTCGAATCGTCTTCGCTTCATGTTCCAGTACTCTTCCGCCCATGACTGATTTCACTCCTTCCTTTACATTGTCATACTTTCCTGCCAGATGTTCCAGTACCTTGCCGGACATGTCTGTGATGATTCGTCTTGTATACTCTTCGATCACCTGTTGTTCCAGCAGGCTTTCCAGCCTGTTTCTAATATCTTCATATTCCGCCTTCAAAAGATCCAACTTGCTTTCATCTTCGTTATATTCCTTCAACATGCTTTCATGAGTAAAAATATAAAACGGTATCAGAAAAAGCAGCTTTTTTAGTATGTTATTCCTGTGCCCCCAGTATTTATCTTATGTGCTGTCTGTCTTTTTCTGTTGTAAAATCACGGTAATACAGTCATATGCTGCACCTTTTGTCGTGTGTTCTTATTATACGAAAGTCATATGCCAAAATCAATTCCGTTTTTTCGCCAAAAAGTACGGATTGATGGATGCCGGAATCTTGTGTATAATGAGAGCACAAAAATATAAGCAATCAGAGGAATTACCATGAACATCCAGATATTTGGCACGAAAAAGTGTTTTGATACGAAAAAGGCCATGCGCTATTTTAAAGAACGGAACATTTCCTTTCAGTTCATCGACATGAAGGAAAAGGGCCTGAGCAAGGGTGAATACAACAAAGTGAAGCAGGCCGCGGGCGGGTTGGATGCCCTCCTGGATCCCAAATGCCGGGATCAGGATACGCTGGCACTGGTCCGCTATCTGGCTGATTCTGAAAAGGACGAAAAAGTGCTGGAAAATCAGCAGATTCTGAAAACACCCATCGTAAGAAACGGATCAAAAGCAACAGTCGGATACCAGCCGGATATATGGAAAGGCTGGAAGTGATACCGATACTTCCACATAAAAGATCGGCAGTTATCTATGGAGGCGTGTATGAAAAAAGGAAACATTTCATCACAGAAGAAGATCTATGATATCATGCACAAAGACAGAAAAGTGGCAACGGTAAATGAAACCGGACACTGCAGGATTTATTATCCGGCATTTCTGCCATATAATCTGTATCTGGAAGAGGAAGAGGATATTGACACACTGGTAAATAATATAACTAATTTTTACTACTGGTGTGCCACACGAGTCCTGACACTGGACCGGACCTACGCAAAAGAAATCTTAAACAGCATCGGTGTCAAACAAGCTGTGACGGATCGGGACAGGGCAAAGATTGCTCTGTCCTGCCGCTGCGCATCTCTGACGGACGTCTTCTGGGTAAAAAAAGCCAAAGAGCAGGTAACCTTTGCAGATGTCAATCTGTATGACAATCATCTGGATCATACCTTCATCGATATTGCATTACGTGGAAAACAGTATACAGTACAAAATCAGTATCTGGCCAGAGACCTATCAACCAGCGGATGTTTCCCCAAAGCATGGCAGAGAACTGCGGACGGATTCCGGCTGTTAAAAGACGGCTGCGGAGAAGCGGTGGAACGGGAATTGCTGGCCAGCCGCATCTGCAGATGCTTCAACGTTTCACAGGTTCTGTATGAAGAAGATTATTTTGATGGAGAAAAGGTCGCAGTAAGTGATAATATGACTTCCAAAGAATATTCCATCGCATCCATGGAAGCCTTCGAAATCTATATTCAAAACCAAAACCGAAACACAAAGGATGTCATTCTGGAACTGGATCAGCACAACTACCATATGATGAATATCATCGACTATCTGGTGGGAAATACAGACCGACACTGGGGCAACTGGGGTGTCCTGGTGGACAATTCCATTAATCAGCCTCTGTGTCTTCACAAATTGATGGATTTTAACCAGGCGTTTCATTCTTATGACCAGTTGGAAGGCGCCAATTGCCAGACTATATTTGGTACTCATATGACACAGCAGGAAGCTGCTGTCCAAGCAGTCAAAGAAATCGGACTAAATCAGATAACAGAGATTGATGAAGATTTATTCACAGCGCTGCCGCAATATTATGATATGTTCAAGCAGCGGTTGAGTCTGCTGAAAAGTATTGATCCATTTCACTGAATAGCAGACTTTTTCTCTCATTCTATATCATTCTCAAACATCCCGTACAGCCTCCTTTTTTGATAAACTGATACAAAATCACAAAGGAGGCTTCATTTATGAGCAATTTACAGACACATATAACCGATTACCTGAATTACTGCCGATATCAAAAACGGCTGGATGAGAAGACATTAAAAGCATACCGAATCGATCTGGCACAGTTTCAGTCCGGAATCCTATCTACTAATATCCCTGACATTACCTCCACGGTACTGGAAGCATTCATTGCAGATCTTCACCAGAAATACAAGCCAAAGACAGTCAAGCGAAAGATCGCCGTATTAAAAGCATTCTTCCATTATCTGGAATATAAAGAAATCATAGACCGAAACCCTTTTAACAAAATACAGGTAAAATTCCGGGAACCTGTTATCCTGCCAAAGACAATTCCTCTTTGCACTGTTGAAAGCTTCCTGTCCACCATATATACACAACATAAAAATGCCAGAACAGATTACCAGAAGAAAAACACGCTCCGGGATATCGCTGTGATCGAACTGCTCTTTGCCACCGGCATGCGGATCTCAGAGCTGTGCTCTCTGAAAATCAACGATGTAAATCTGTATGATAAAAGCATCCTGATCTATGGAAAAGGTTCCAAGGAACGAAAGATCCAGATCGGAAATGAGATGGTTCTGCGCGCTCTGGAGAATTACAAGGACACTTTTCTGGATGAGATGAAAGACTGCCGACATTTCTTCGCAACGCAGTCTGGCCGAACCCTGTCTGATCAGTCCATCCGCAGAATGATCAACAAATACACTTCTCTCGCTTCCATCGAGCTGCATATCACACCCCATATGTTCCGGCATACCTTTGCCACAAGTCTGCTGGAAGCAGATGTGGATATCCGCTATATTCAGGAGATGTTGGGGCACAGTTCCATTCATGTTACGGAAATCTATACACACGTAGCCATGTCCAAGCAGCGGGATATTCTCAGAACGAAACATCCACGAAGAAATTTTCATATATAATTTTTTGCAGCAGCAGTCTGACCGGGAATATGGGGCGGAGGGCTGCTGTTATTTTGGTCAAATATCCAGTAGCAAGCTGACAGAGTATTAAATTTGTAACAGAACTGTGGTGTGTTGACCCTCGTGGCATTCAACAAATAAATACTGACATGTTTACTTGGTTATTGCTCAAAAAATAAGAGATAATTAAAAGTTATCCGCTGAATTTGTTTGTGAACAGGCGGAAACAAAGGATA
>CAMWMT010000090.1 GCA_947175375.1 uncultured Clostridiaceae bacterium
TCGTTGTATTCATTGTAGCTCTGTTTGTCATTGGCCCGGATAAGCTTCCTACATATGCCAGGAAACTGGGCCAGGCGCTGGCTGAATTCCGGAAATATTCGGAAGCAGCTACAAAAGATATAAAGGAAAGCATCGTGGAACCGTTGGAGGAGGCGCAGAAGCCTCTGCGGGAAGCGGTGGAGCCGCTGCAGGAGCTTGACCGGGAGGTTCGTGGAAATGTGAAGGACCTTCAGGATTCTTTCGCAGGAATCGGAAAGCCGAAGAAGGAAAAAAAGCCTGTTGCTCCGGCAAAAGATGCTCCGGATGAACCGGAGGGGACACAGGCTGAGGAGCCTGCCAGGACACTGACAGAGGAGTCTGTCGGGACACAGGCAAAGGAACCTGTTTCCGTGGATCCGGATGAAATATGTGAGAAAATAGTGGAGAAGGAGGAGCTGGCATGAAACTTGGAACGACAGAACTGATGATCATTCTGGCGGTTGTAGTGATCGTGTTCGGACCGACACAGATTCCAAAGCTGACCAGGATGTTTGGCAGGAGTGTGAAAGGTTTCCGTGAAGGAATGAGTGAGGACGACGGCCAGGCAGCAAAGGATGCGGATCAAGGGGATCTTTAAGCATTCGGACAACCAGGAAAAGGAGATGAGTCTGGCGGATCATCTGCGTGAACTCAGGAACCGGCTCCTGGTGTGCGTGGTAGTACTGACAGCAGCTCTGCTGATCAGCCTGAACTGCGCGCCGCGTCTTGTGACGCTGCTTCTGGATATGGGGAAAGCGTATCACTATCGATTTGTATATATTTCTCCCCAGGAGCTTCTGCTGCAGTATTTTTTTGTATCACTGGTGACAGGGGTCTGTGTGACATTTCCGGTGATCCTGTACCAGGCCTGGGCATTTATACGGCCGGGACTGAGGAAAGGAGAGAATCTGTTTTTTCTCTTTTCGATGGTCTTTGGACTGATCTGTTTTTGCCTGGGGATTTTATTTGCCTATCGTATTATGCTGCCCTTTGTTCTGGAGTTTTTGATTACGCTGAGCAAAGGGAGCGGGGTAACGGCATCGGTAAGCGTGCAGAATTACATCACCTTTCTGATGACGATCTTCATGGTCTTCGGACTGGTCTTTGAACTGCCGATGGTGTCTCTTTTACTGACGCAGTGGGGGCTTCTGAAGGTGCAGTGGATGCGGAAGGGAAGGAAAGTCATGATCGTTGCCATTTTCTTTGTGGCAGCGGTGATCACTCCACCGGATGTGGTATCGCAGGTCATGGTGGCTGTGCCCATGATGGCTTTGTACGAACTGAGTATTATTTTATGTACGATATGCCAAAGGTTAAAGGGCGGATTGTTTAAAAGGAAAAGACAGGAAAGAGAGGGAGAATAATGTCGGATAAAAACCATATTTCAAGAAGAACGTTTATTAAGGGGCTGGCAGCCGGAGCAGCCGGCGTTGCTACCCTAGGCGTTATACAGAAGCTGGAATATACGGGAGGGGCTTCCGATGCGGCGGAGGCCGTTGGAGGAAGCGCAGGTTCTGCGGCAGGAGAAGCCGCAGCGCCAGCAGTATCTGCAGCGCCTGTAGTAAGCAACATGTCTTATACACCGGGTACTTATTCCGCATCTGCAAAGGGTATTGCCAGTGATGTTACAGTGACGATGACTTTTGATGAGTCCAGCATCACGGATGTACAGATCGATGTATCCGGGGAGACCGCTGGCATCGGCGCGGATATCGGAGATGAGATGTCCCAGAGGATCCTGACGGCACAGAGCAGCAATGTGGATGTGGTAAGCAGCGCGACCGTGACTTCGGATGCTATTAAGGCCGCAGCGGCGGATTGTATCACACAGGCAGGAGGAGATGCAGCAGCAGGCGGAGATACAGCAGCGGAAGCAGGCGGAAGCTCTGACTGGCTTGGAGAGGCTCCTGAGATCGCGGATGCTGATATTACTGAGACCGTTGATACAGAAGTCCTGGTGGTTGGATGCGGTACCGGTGGATGGATCACTGCTATGACAGCGGCAGAAGAAGGCGCAAAGGTATTGGTTGTAGAGAAGAGAGAGGAGCCGACAGATATCCGTCATGATATCGGAGCCATTGATTCTCGTATCCAGCTGGAGTCTATCAGCCAGAATCCGGAACTTGCCATTGACCGGATGGAAGCGCTCCAAGACATCGTACGCTATGGAAGTGGGTATGTGGACAGCGACCTGGTCAAAGTATGGATCAATGAGTCCGGCGAGATGGTAGACTGGCTGACAGAGATTGTTACTGCAGACGGATACTATACGATGGACCATGAGGGAGGAGTCGGAAATACGAGTGACCCGGGCCGTGACAGGGCTTATGCGACCGGACATTCTCCCAACAAGACAGAAAGCGCGCCGGAGGATATGTCCACTGCAAAGGTCTTCCGCGCACATTGTGATGAGCTGGGCGTGGAGTTTAAGCTTTCTACTGCCCTGGTGAAGCTGGAGCAGGACGGAAATGGAAAAGTGACAGGCATCATCGCCCAGGATCTGACAGATGAACATTACATCAGGATCAATGCTTCCAAGGGTGTTATCATGTGTACCGGCGGATATGCGACGAACACAGATATGATGCAGGCGCTGCAGCCGATGACACTGGCTATGAAGATCAACTGCCCGGCAGGTTCTACCTGCGACGGTTCCGGTATCAAGGCCATGATGTGGTCCGGTGCGGCTCTTGACCCGACGCATGCTTCCATGATGTTCAACCGCTGCTGTTGTCTTCCGACAGAGACCGCGGGATATAAGACAAATGGAAAGATGTTCTGGTTTGGCGAGCAGCCGTTTTTGAAAGTGAATCTGAATGGAAAACGTTTCTGCAATGAGTCCGGACCTTATGAATTTATGCTGCACTCCATGTATATGCAGCCGTATCACACGTATTGTGATATCTTTGATTCCAACAGCAAACAGTATGCAGAGCAGTTTGACGAAGTAGGATGCTGCCGCTTATTCCCATTCCCCAACGGGGCACCTAGCAACCGGGATTTTGATTCGGTATGGGAACAGCTCACGACACAGTTTGTGGAAGAGGGATATGTGGTCAAGGCAGATACGCTGGAAGAACTGGCGGAAGGCCTTCAGATTCCGGCGGATAATCTTGTGGCAAGCGTGAACCGCTACAATGAACTCTGTGCGTCCGGAGTGGATGAAGATTATGGTAAGGAGAAACACCGCCTGACACCGGTGGATGCCGCTCCATTCTACGGAGTCCGTGTGGGTGCATGGCATCTGACGACTTTGAACGGCTGCCGGATCAATACCGATATGCAGGTGCTGGATACGAACGGAGAGGTTATCGAAGGACTGTATGCGACCGGCGACTGCACCGGAGGCATGTTCGCGACTACATATCCGAACCTGTTCACAGGGCTTGCATGCGGACGTACCATGACCTTTGGCCGCCGCGCTGCAAAACTGGTAGCTGCAAAATAGTATGGAAAGGGAAGAGGCCATATGTACAAAAAAACATTTATAGGAGGCGTACATCCGAACGATGGTAAAGAGTACGCCAGAAATATCCCTTATCAGGAATTTCTGCCCAAAGGAGACCTGGTATTCCCGTTGAATCAGCATATCGGGAAACCGGCGAAACCGGTGGTGGAAAAAGGGGATGAGGTCCGGATGGGACAGGTGATCGCAGAAGCGGATGGATTCGTGTCTGCCAACATCGCCAGCTCCTGTTCAGGTAAAGTAAAGGCGATTGAAAAGCGCCGGACCGTTGCAGGTACCGTGGTGCCGTGTATCGTGATCGAAAATGACGGTCAGTATACTCCGGCAGACGGAGTCGGGATCGAGACGAACCCGGATACGCTGACGAATCAGGAGATCCTGTCCAGGATACAGGCAGCGGGCATCGTAGGGCTTGGAGGTGCAGGCTTCCCGACCCATGTGAAACTGGCTCCGAAGAATCCGGAAGAGATTCAGTATGTGATCGCTAACGGCGCTGAGTGTGAACCTTACATCACCTGTGACGACCAGTTGATGCGGACTCATCCGGAAGAGATCGTGACCGGCCTTAAGATCATGCTGAAGCTGTTTCCGGCTGCGGAAGGCGTGGTCCTGATCGAGGAAAATAAACCGGAAGCCATCGCTGCCATGGAAAAAGCATGCAGCGGGGAGAGCAAAGTACGTGTTCATCCGGTACATACCAAGTATCCCCAGGGTGGAGAGCGTTCCATCATCAGCGTGATCGCAGGAAAGCATCTGAAGCTTGGGATGCTTCCGGCAGACGCGGGCTGCGTGGTGGACAACGTGGCAACGGTACGCGCCATATACCGGGCAGTCTGTAAATCCGAGCCGGTGATGGAGAGAGGTTTTACCGTCTCCGGTGATGCAGTGAAGAATCCATGCAATCTGATCGTGAAGATCGGAACCAGCTTTTCGGAAGTCCTTGAAGCAGCAGGGGGAATCAAAGACGGGATGGAGGCACAGAAAGCACTCTGCGGCGGTCCCATGATGGGCATTGCCATGGCTTCCCTGAATGTGCCGATCTGTAAGAATAACAATGCATTGACTGTTTTAAGTGTGGATGAAGTCGCTGAGGCCGAGAAGAAGATGACCAGCTGCTTGCGCTGCGGGCGCTGTAACCAGGTATGTCCTCTGGGACTGACGCCTCAGATGATGGCAGTGGCAGCCGAGAAGAAGAACTATGAGCGTTTCGAGAAGAAGCTGTATGGCATGGAATGTATCGCTTGCGGTTCCTGTACTTATACCTGTCCGGCAAAACGTCCGCTGATGCAGCTCTTTAAACAGGCCAAGGCTGAGATCATGGCAGCCAGGAGAAAGTAAGGGGGAGTGAGAAGAATGAATAAATTGTTGAATGTTTCTTCCAGCCCGCACGTAAGAAGCAGGCTTTCAACGGGCAGCGTAATGTATGATGTGATCCTTGCGCTGATGCCGGCGACCTTCTTCGGTGTCTATCGTCATGGATTGGATGCGCTCATCGTCATCGCCATGTCAGTGATCAGTGCGGTGATGACAGAATTTGTATTTGATTATGTAGCAAAACGGCCCAATACCGTGAAGGATGGCAGTGCAGTGGTAACCGGCCTTCTGCTGGCCCTCTGCCTTCCGGCTCATGTGCCGCTGTATGTTCCCTACCTGGGAAGCTTGTTCGCGATTCTGTTCGCGAAATGCCTGTTCGGCGGCTTGGGACATAATTTTATGAATCCGGCGCTGTCAGGACGGTGTTTCCTCCTGATCGCATTTAGCGGGATCGTGGCGGATTTCTCTGTAGACGGCGTCAGTATGGCGACCCCGCTGGAACAGCTTGCGGCAGGCGAGACAGTGAACCTTGTCAATGCATTTTTGGGCTTTGGCAATGGTGTTATCGGATGCTCTACCGCAGCATTGATGCTTGGCGGTCTGTATCTGTGGGTCGTAAGTGGAATTACCTTTGAGATCCCGGTGGCGATCTTCGTTTCTTGCTCCGCATTCCTTGCGCTGTTTGGAGGACATGGGTTCGATCCGGCATTTATCCTGCTCCATCTCGTGAGTGGTGGTATCATGATGGGCGCTTTCTTCATGGCGACGGATCCGGTTACCAGTCCGGTCACATCCACAGGACAGCTTCTGTACGGTACTCTGATCGGTATCCTGTGCGGCATCTTCCGTGTATATGGCAGCGCGGCGGACTCTGTCAGTTATGCGATCATTATCTCCAACATGGTTGTGCCTCTGATCGATGAGATCTCGGTTCCGGTGCCTTATGGCCTTCGGAGCCAAGAAAAGAAAGAATTCCCGAAGTCTGCCCTGATCCTGTGTGCGATCACGCTGATCGCGGGTGTCTGCCTGAGTGGTGTGTTTGAGCTGACAGAAGATACGATTGCTGAGCAGCAGATGGCAGCGAACATAGCTTCCTATCAGGAAGTGTGTCCGGAGGCAGTGGATTTCTCTTATGACGACGGTATCAGTGCAGCAGTCGAGGCTCTTGACGGAGAGATCTACGGAACAGATTTCGGCAAGGCATATATTAATGAAGTGGTCGTAGGTTCGGATGCTTCCGGCAATGTGGTCGGTTACGTCATAAGCGCGACCAGCGGCGACGGCTTTGATGGAAATATTACGATGTCTGTTGGTATTTCAACGGATGGAACGGTAAATGCGATCGCATTTACAGAGATCAACGAGACGGCCGGTATGGGTATGCTCTGTGCAGAGGATAACTTTAAGAGCCAGTTCTCTGGTGTGAATACGACGAAATTTACCTTGAATAAAGCAGGAAATTCGACTGCAGAGGATGAGATCGACTCCGTATCCGGAGCTTCCACTACATCCGGAGCAGTGGTCAACGCAGTCAATGCTGCACTGGATTTCTTTGCAGCAAATGTGAAATAAGGAGGGAGAACAGAATGAATCCATTGGTAGAACGTTTGTATAATGGTATTGTAAAAGAAAATCCCTCTCTCGTGCTGATGCTGGGCATGTGTCCGACACTAGCAGTTACCACATCGGCAACGAACGGGTTTGGTATGGGTGTGTCAACGCTGGCCGTACTGGTCATGTCCAACCTGGTCATTTCTCTGTGCAGAAAGGCCATTCCGGACGAGGTACGTCTGCCGGCATACATCGTGATCGTTGCTTCATTGGTTACGGTAGTAGAGCTTTTGACTGAGGCATATGTACCGGCGCTTTACAGCGCGCTCGGCATCTATATCCCTCTGATCGTTGTAAACTGTATCATCCTGGGACGTGCAGAAGCATATGCGTCCAAGAATCCCCCGCTTTTGTCTACTTTTGACGGACTTGGCATGGGGCTTGGATTCACAATAGCGCTGACGATCGTAGGTTTTGTGAGAGAACTTCTGGGAGCCGGGACTGCGTTCGGGTATCAGGTCGCACCGGATTTCTATGAGCCTATCGCGATATTTGTGAAGGCCCCGGGGGCGTTTCTCGTACTGGCGATCATTATCGCCATCATGAACGGCGCTAATATCATGACAAGAGCGGATGAGATCGTAGAAGACTGTGACGGATGCTGCGCGAGATGCAGCAAGGTCTGCCATACGAAGGAAGGGGAGGAGTAAGATATGACATCTTTGATAATGATCGTAATTACGACAGCACTGATCAATAATGTGGTGCTGAGCCAGTTCCTTGGAATCTGTTCCTTCCTTGGTGTATCCAGGCAGATCAAGACTTCTGCCAGCCTTGGAGCCGCAGTGATCTTTGTTATCACCATCGCCTCTGCAGTTGCCAGCCTTCTGTATGATTTTGTGCTGGTTCCCTTAAATCTTACTTATCTGAAGACCATCGTGTTCATCCTTGTGATTGCGGCACTGGTTCAGATGGTGGAGATGTTTTTGAAGAAGACGTCCCCTGCGCTTTATCAGGCGCTGGGCATCTTCCTTCCGTTGATCACTACAAACTGCGCGGTGCTCGGTGTTGCACTGACGAATGTGCAGGATGGCTATAATCTGGGCGAGAGTATACTGGCAGGTTTCGGTACAGCAGTAGGCTATACGATCGCGATCGTCCTGCTGGCGGGTATCCGTGAAAGGATCGATGAGGACGCAGTCCCTGCCCCGTTCCGTGGAGCGCCGGTGGTACTGCTCTGCGCAGTGCTGATGTCTATCGCGTTCATGGGATTCAGCGGATTGTCAATTTGACAGGAACTCTTAAAACAGCATCAGCCCCGAAGAATGCCCGGAAATCCTTCCAGAGAAGAGGCATTCTGAGAGGATGATGCGGAACTCTTAAAACAGCATCAACCCCGAAGAATGCCCGGAAATCCTTCCAGACACAGGGGCATTCTGAGAGGATGATGCGGAACTGTAATAGGAGAATAGGATGCAGGGAATTGTAATAGCGACGATCGTGGTCGGAGTGGTCGGTCTTTTGATCGGTATTGCTCTGGTGGCGACAGGCAAAAAGTTTTATGTGGAAGTAGATGAGCGGGAAGCGGCAGTCAGAGAATGCCTTCCCGGAAATAACTGCGGCGGCTGCGGTTATGCAGGCTGTGATGCAGTGGCAGCTGCAATCGTAAAAAAAGAGGCACGTCTCAATGCCTGCCCGGTCTGCAGCGCGGATGCGATCGAGAAGATCGGGAAGATCATGGGCGTGGAAGCAGTAAAGGCGATCAAAAAGGTCGCATTTGTCAGATGCGCCGGTACATGTGACGTAACCTCCGAGAAATGTACCTATGTGGGGATCAATGACTGTCGTGCGGCAGTTCTGTCCGGTATCTCCGTTTGGGAATGTGATTATGGATGTATGGGCTTTGGCTCCTGTGTCAGCGCCTGCGCCTTTGACGCGATCCATGTGAAAAACGGAGTGGCAGTTGTAGATCCGGAGAAATGTACCGGTTGCGGAAGATGTGCGGCGGTATGCCCGAAGAATCTGATCGAACTGATTCGTTCGGACAAGAAAGTGGCCGTCCGGTGCTCCAATCATGACAGAGGACCGGAAGTGAAGAAAGTATGTTCTGCAGGATGTCGGGGCTGCAAGCTCTGTACCAAACAGTGTGAACATGCTGCGATTCAGGTG
>CAMWMT010000091.1 GCA_947175375.1 uncultured Clostridiaceae bacterium
TTCCGTATCCTGTTCCAGAAACTCACCAAGAAGAAGGAGGTTAACTAAGATGGATGTAATCATTAAAAATCTCGGACTGTTGATCAATGCAACCCTGATCGCGACTCCGCCCCTTCTGCTTGCAGCGCTGGGCTCCTGCTTTGCAGAGAGGAGCGGCGTGGTGAACATCGGAATCGAAGGTATGATGACGATCGGAGCTTTTACCGGGGCAGTCATGGGTCTCACAACCGGAAATGGCTGGGTCGCATTCTTCTGTGCCGGTCTGGCAGGTGCGCTGTTTGGAGTCATCCACGCAATAGCGTGTATCTCTTTTCATGCAGACCAGACGATTGCCGGAACCGCTATCAATTTCCTTGGACCAGGTCTTGCAGTGTTTTTGTGTAAAGCTATGTATGACAATTCTTCCGACTCTCCGGCAATGGACCCAAGCTGTAAACTGCCGAAGTTGTTTGAGGGAGTATTCCCTGCAGGATCTTTCTGGGGCAATGTGCTGAATGTGTATGCAGTGGCCTACCTGGTATTTGTGCTTGCGTTTGTATGCTGGTTTGTGTTCTATAAGACGAAGTTCGGAGCACATCTGCGTGCAGTGGGAGAACATCCGGAAGCCTGTGAATCTCTGGGTATTGATGTATACAAGGTTCGTTATATCTGTGTGATCCTGTCCGGTTTCATGGCAGGCCTCGGTGGAGCCTTTGTGACTCTGGCAACCATCAACCAGTTCCGTCCCAGCGTCATCGTGGGACAAGGCTTTATCGCGATCGCAGCGGTTATCTTTGGAAAGTTCTCTCCGGAAGGAGCGACAAAGGCATGCTTGCTGTTCGGACTGTGTAACGGAATTAAGACGCTGGCAGGACAGAGCAACACGGTATCGCCGAACCTGATCTCCATGATCCCGTACATCGTGACAATCCTGGCTCTCGTGCTGTTTGTTGGGAAAGCTCATACGCCGGCAGCTAACGGCAAGATCTTTGTAAAATCGAAATAAAAAACAGCATCTTCCAATGCAGGGATATCCTGAGCGGCAGATGCAGAACCTTATCAGGGGGCTGTCGGGAAACTCAGCCCCGGCTGTATGATAAGCACTCGTATGGAGTGTATCGGACAGTCGGGACTGCATTTACTGACAACCCCTTTTTCTACAATTGTAAGATGGAGACAGGAAGTGTTGCAAAATGTAATCCTGTCCGTGTGCTCAGCAACGCTGTCCAATCCATTCTATACGAGTGCTGAGCATACGGACAAAGAGTATTTTGCAACACTCTGTCTGATTTTGAAGAGGTGATCAGGATGTATCGGCATATTGTGCAATATTATGAAACGGATAAGATGGGAATCACACATCATTCTAATTACATTCGCTGGATGGAAGAAGCCAGGATTGATTTTCTGTCAAGGATTGGATGGGATTATGCGCGGCTGGAGGAAGAGGGGATCGTCTCGCCGGTGGTCGCAGTCAACTGCAGATATAAGAAGTCGACGACATTTTCAGATACGGTTGATATTGATGTGACGGTTGAGGAATTCAAGGGTGTAAAATTAAAGTTAAAGTATGTGATGAAAAACAGTGAAGGGGAAATTGTATGTGAAGCTGACTCGGAACACTGTTTTTTAAATGAGCAGGGAGTTCCTGTCAGACTGCGTAAAGAATATCCGCTTTTTTACCGTGCACTGACAGAATGCTGTCATGGATCAGAATGAAAAATATATGGTGCAGAATCTATAGAGAAAAGTGCCATCTGTCCTTTGCAAACTGGCGAAAATATGGTATAAAATAAGCAGATGAGAACTTTGATCAGGAGGAAGAATATGAGAGACATATCCATGGAACGGGTCAATCAGACAAGAGAGAAGATACTGGAGATCATAGAGAGTCCAGTACTCACCCATGAGCAGAAGCTGACGAACCTTGCCAACCAGGCAGATTCCCTGATGGAGGTGCTGGACCTTCCGGAGGGACTGGATGAACTTTTGAATGCAGATATTGATACCCAGTGTATCTGTGACCTGTCAGAAGGCCATGCACCGGTACGTCCCCGCTATATCGCGCCGGATTACGCGAAGTTTATGAAAGAGGGATGTAAGTTCCTGCAGCTTCCGGCACCGACGGATCTGTACGAAGCGCTGAATAGTCTGCTTATTTTCTATAAACATGTGCCAAGTGTCACGAATTATCCGGTCTATGTGGGACAGCTTGATGAGCTTTTGGAGCCATTTATCGACACCGTAGACGAAGCACAGGCGAAGAAACTCCTTCGGATGTTCATGATCCATATGGACCGTACGATCCTGGACTCCTTCTCTCATGCAAACATTGGACCGAAAGCGACGAAAGCCGGGAGGCTGCTTCTGGAGGTGGAGACGGAGCTGGAGCATGCAATACCGAACATCACCATGAAGTATGAAGAGGGCGTAACCGATGATGAATTCGCGTTGAAAGCCATTGACTGCGCGCTACACAGTGCAAAACCTAGCTTTGCCAATCATTCCATGTTCCGGGGAGAACTGACAGAGAACTATGTGATTGCAAGCTGCTATAATGGACTGCCACTGGGAGGCGGAAGCTATACGCTCTGCCGCCTGATCCTGGGTAATATCGCCAAGAGAGCGAAGAACATTCAGGATTTTAAAGAACGGGAACTTCCTTATGTGCTGGATATCATGGCGCGTTATATGGACGCTAGAGTCCGCTTTGAAGTGGAGGAGAGCGGCTTCTTCGAAAATCATTTTCTGGTGAAGGAAGAATTTGTCAGCCGGGAACGTTTCACAGCTATGTTCGGTATGGTAGGCCTTGCGGAATGCGTAAATATTCTGCTGGAAAAAGAAGGAAAGACCGGCAGGTTCGGGCATGACAGCGCTGCCAATGATCTGGGTGTGGAGATCATGGAGATCATCAATGATTTTAACAACCATCATGAGGCTCCATACTGTGAAGTGACGGGTGGCCATTATCTGCTGCATGCACAGGTGGGCCTTGCAGATGACAAACATGTGACGCCGGGAACCAGAATTCCGATCGGGGAAGAGCCGGAAGAGCTGATCGACCAGCTTCAGGTACTGAATCGTTTCCACAAATATTTCCCATCCGGAACCGGGGATATCTTCCCGATCGATATGACAGTACACAAGAATCCGGAATTTGTGCTGGATATCATCAAAGGTTCCTTCCGTCAGGAATTGAGATATCTGTCCTTCTATTCCAGTGACAGCGATGTAATTCGCGTGACCGGTTATCTGGTCAAGCGTTCCGAGATGGAGAAGCTGGACAGCGGTGTTGCTGTACTTCAGAATACCACTGGACTGGGTCTTGGAGCTTCCAAAAACGGACATATCCTGGAACGGAAGGTCCGCTGATATCATGCAAATATTTCTGCAGTAAAATGCCGCTGCAGGTGAGAGGATTTTCTCCGCCTGCGGCGGCTGTTTTTCGGTTTAAGCCTGATCAGTGTCATCTTTCTGATGATAAAAATGCCATTTGTCCTTTTCCTGACTGTGAATATGTGGTATAAAATTATTACAGGGGCACAATAAAAGGGGAAACTGACGAAGAAAAGGACAGGAGTCCCTTTTGCAAATGCTCATTTGGCCGGAGCATCAGTAACATCTGCCCAGGTGTTGGAAAACAGATGCAGAACTTGAACAGGAGGGACGAAGATGAATTATTCAGAAGACGTGAACAGGCAGTATCATATTCAGGTCCAAAAAGGCGAAGTTGGAAAATATGTGATCCTGCCCGGAGATCCGAAACGGTGCGCAAAGATCGCAAAATATTTTGATGATGCCGTGCTGGTGGCGGACAGCCGGGAATATGTGACCTATACCGGCTATCTGGACGGCGTAAAGGTCAGCGTTACTTCTACAGGGATTGGAGGCCCGTCAGCTTCCATCGCCATGGAAGAGCTGGTTAAGTCGGGAGCTGATACCTTTATCCGTGTAGGAACCTGCGGAGGGATGCAGCTGGATGTGAAGAGCGGAGACCTTGTGATTGCCACCGGGGCGATTCGCATGGAGGGTACAAGCAGGGAATACGCGCCTATTGAATTTCCAGCAGTGGCTGATATCGGGATCACCAATGCTTTGATTACGTCAGCAAAGGAGATGGGGAAAGAGTTCCATACAGGCGTCGTACAGTGTAAGGATGCCTTTTACGGCCAGCATGCACCGGAATCCATGCCAGTGAGCTATGAGCTTCTCTCAAAATGGGAGGCGTGGAAACGGCTGGGCTGCCTTGCTTCCGAGATGGAGTCGGCCGCACTTTTTATCGTGGCCAGTACGCTGCGTGTACGCGTGGGTTCCGTCTTCCTGGTCGTGGCAAATCAGGAGCGGGAACGGGAAGGGCTGGATAACCCGGTGATCCATGATACGGATATGGCGATCCGTACCGCCATAGAGGCGCTTCGAAAACTCATAAAGGAAGATCAGGAAGGAGGAAAATGATGGAAAAAGCGCAGATACAAGAACTGATCCGAATCGCAATGGAACAGCTCGCTTACTCTTATGTACCATATTCTCATTTCCGTGTGGGAGCGGCACTTCTGGCGAAGAACGGTACCATATATAGAGGATGCAATATTGAAAATGCGGCTTATACTCCTTCCAATTGTGCAGAACGCACGGCATTTTTCAAAGCGGTCAGTGAAGGAGTAAAGGAATTTTCCGCCATTTGTGTGGTGGGCGGAATGAACGGGATCCTGACCGAACTGACCCCGCCCTGCGGTGTGTGTCGTCAGGTCATGATGGAGTTCTGTGATCCGGAAGAGTTTGAGATCATCCTTGCAACAGATACAGAAAATTATCGGATTTTCCGGTTAAAAGAATTACTGCCTCATGGCTTTGGCCCGGGAAATCTGGCGGAAGCTGAACCAGTGTAAAAAAGCAGCCGATAAGGAGATTGCGGAACTTAAAAACAGCGATTTCGGGCAGTCGATATTGGCCAGAGATCGCGGAACTTAAATGGAGATAAAAAAATGCAGAAATATAATCGTATATTTGTAGTTGTTATGGACTCTCTGGGTGTGGGAGAGATGACGGATTCGGCAGAATACGGGGATGTGGGCGTCAATACGCTGGAGCACATCTCCCAGTCTGTGGATACATTTGAGATTCCGAACCTCAGGAAGCTGGGGATGGCGAATCTGTGTACTTTAAAGCAGGTGGAGCCGGTGGAACAGCCGTTGGCTTATTATACAAAGCTCAATGAAAAAAGCTGCAGTAAGGATACCATGACCGGACATTGGGAAATGATGGGGCTGGAAGGAAAACAGCCTTTCAAGACCTTTACAGATACCGGATTCCCGCCGGAACTGATAAGGGAGCTGGAGGAGAAGACCGGACGGAAGGTTATCGGTAATAAAAGTGCCAGCGGGACTGAGATCCTGGAGGAGCTGGCGGAAGAAGAGATCGCTACTGGACATATGATCGTCTATACATCTGCGGACTCCGTGCTGCAGATTTGTGGAAATGAGGAGACCTTTGGGCTGGACGAACTTTACCGCTGTTGTGAGATTGCCCGTGAGATCACGATGAAAGATGAATGGAAGGTGGGAAGGGTTATCGCAAGACCATACGTTGGCAAGAAGCGCGGAGAGTTTAAACGGACCAGTAACCGCCATGACTATGCCCTGAAGCCTTTTGGAAAGACGACGCTGGATGCGCTGAAGGAAGCCGGACTGGATGTGATCTCTATTGGCAAGATTAAAGATATTTTTGACGGAGAGGGCATCACTCGGGCTCTGAAATCCCAGAGTTCCGTCCATGGTATGGAGCAGACGATCGATGTGGCAAAAGAAGAATTTCATGGCCTGTGTTTTGTGAATCTGGTGGATTTTGACGCTCTGTGGGGACACAGAAGAAATCCGCAGGGTTATGCGCAGGAGATTGAGAAATTTGATAAGAACCTGGGTGTACTGCTGGAGCTTCTGAAAGAGGACGATCTTCTGATCATTACGGCGGATCATGGCAACGATCCGACCTATACGGGTACGGACCATACAAGAGAAAAAGTGCCGTTTCTGGCGTATTCCCTGTCCATGCAGGGACATGGAGCGCTTCCGGAGACCGATACCTTTGCGGTAATTGGAGCGACTGTGGCAGATAATTTTGGAGTTGCTATGCCGGAAGGGACGATTGGGACATCGCTTCTCAAAGAGCTCGTATAAAACGGTCAAGGGTGGTTACAAATGAATGAGGCAGTCAGACTGATCCAGAAGCTGGACAGAGAACGCAGGGCGTATCTTGAGACTTATTTTGCAGGGGCGCCTTTCTGGCTGATGGATGCGTTTCAGGTAATCCGGATGCCTAAAAACCGAACCTTTATTATGGAAGGAGAACCTGCGGAGGATATCTATATCCTTTTAAAGGGAACAGTGGTGGCAGAGGAACACAGAGTCAAGGACATGACCTATGGATTTATCCGTTTTCATCCTGTCGAAGTGTTCGGAGTTATGGAACTCATGCTGGAGATGGAGAACTATCAGACGACGCTAGTGACGATGGAGGAAAGCGTTCTCTTAAAGACCAGCCGGAAGATGTTTGGAAAATGGTTTGAACACGACTTCTGTGCATATCGTATGGAGTGCAAGAAGGTGGGGAGATACCTTCTGGAGCAGGCGCGCAAGGAACGATTGTATGTGCTGCTTCAGGGAGTGGAGCGGATTTATCTGGTACTCTATAAGATGTATCAGTCCTATGCCCGAAAGGGACAGTGCAGTCTCTATATGAGTCGGAAAGATTTTACAGAGACTGCTGGCGTATCCGAACGGACAGTCACCAGAACATTAAAGGCACTGGAAGAAAAGGGATGCATCACCCGGGAGGGATGGAAGATCCGGATCACAGAAAAGCAATACCGGATGATACGGGAGTTGCTGGAAGATAAATTGTACGAGTTTGAAGAATAGAGGGGATAAGAAACGGATGAAAGTGACTGTAAACCGGATCATTCCGTTCAGCAGCGTGGATGGTCCGGGTAACCGGACAACAATCTTTCTGCAGGGCTGTAACATTAACTGCAAGTACTGCCATAACCCGGAGACGAGAGGACTCTGCCAACACTGCGGTGTTTGTGTGGACAACTGTCCGGAGGGTGCATTGTCCATGGTGGACGGACGAGTCTCCTATGACCTGGAAAAATGTGTCCAGTGCGATACCTGTATTCATGTCTGTCCTCATGACAGTTCGCCAAGGACGCAGGAATTGTCACCGGAAGAAGTGTATGAACGGGTTCGAAAGCAGATTCCGTTTATCAGGGGCATCTCCGTGTCCGGAGGAGAATGCATGCTGCAGCCTGCATTTCTTACAGAACTGTTTCGGATGGCGAAGGCTGACGGACTGACTACCCTGATTGACAGTAACGGGACGATCCCGTTTTCGGAGTATCCGGAACTGATGGATGTGACAGACGGGGTCATGCTGGATATCAAAGCATTTGACTGTGAGGAACACAAAAAAGTAACGGATGCTCCCAATGAAGTGGTTCTTTCCAATGCAGTCTGGCTGGCAGAACATGCAAAATTATACGAAGTGAGAGCAGTGATCGTTCCGGATCTCTATGACACGGAGCGCAGTATCCGCAATATGGGGGCATTCCTTGCACCATATCTGGCAGTCCATGCGTTTCGGATCAAAGTGATCGCATACAGACCCATGGGGGTGCGTGAGGAATATGCCTGTTATCAGGTGCCGGATCAGGAGTATTTGAATTATCTGGCAGATATCCTGAGAGAGTATGGATTTCAGAATATCATTATTATATAAAGCAGCGGATGCGAAACTGGAAATATTATGAAACAGGGAAAGATTACAATAAAAAGTATTCTTGCAGCAGCTTTTGGCGTTCTATTAGTGGGGATTGGTGTGGCATTTAACAACTGCGCCGGATTCGGAAACGATTCCATCGGGATTGTCTATGACGGAATCCGCAATATCAGTGGTATGGATCAGGTGCAGCTTGGTATGGCATCCAATATGGTAAATTTGTCACTGATGATACTGCTGTTTTTTATCGGGAGACGTTATGTAAGCGTCGGTACATTTGTCTATCTGCTTCCTTACGGGTTTTGTGTGGATGCAGGGAATTTTCTGTACCGTCTGCTGGCATTCTCGGAAAGTACGGGTATGCGGGTGATATTCAGCGTAACTGGATGTGCCCTGGTATGTCTGGGTGTGGCAATCTATATTACCGTAGATATTGGGGTGGATCCATTTACTGGTATCGTGCTGGTGTTGCGGGATATGTTGAAAAAAGAATATCGGTATGTCAAGATTGGATTTGACATTACCATGATCGTCATTGGCACAGCCATGGGCGGAAAACTGGGGATGGTGACGCTTATCACTGCAGTGGCGGTGGGGCCGGCAATCCAGTTTTTTTCCGGACTTATAAAAAAATACTGGCTGGAACTTTAAAAGATGTTTGTCTGAAGAATTACAATCAGGTGGCCTTTTTATGGCTGCATCATTATTATATCAGGAGGAAATGCTATGGAAGCGAAAAAGATTTTGAG
>CAMWMT010000092.1 GCA_947175375.1 uncultured Clostridiaceae bacterium
TTTGCTGTAAGAAAATTTAAAATTTGTGTCCAGTTTTTGTTGACTAGTGCACAGATACTGTGTTCCGGGTTGTCCTATGAGTATTCAGATACCGGATTTGTTTACGGCGTATAACAGCGCGAAAACTTATGGTTCAAACCGAAGGTATGAGACATATTATAAAGGTCATACCCAGGACGGACATGGGACAGCATCAGCCTGTGTAGAATGCGGACAGTGCGAGAGCGTATGTCCCCAGCATCTGGAGATTATTTCTTTGCTTAAAAATGTTTCGGAGGAATTTGATCGGGAATAATATGAAACGTGTGACAGGATATTTCAGATATGTAATGATTTATGGTGGATATTACTTTGCTATGGCGTTATTTTCTGTACTGATTTCTGTGTATCTGATGGATAAGGGCAGGAGTGCGGTGGAGGTGTCTTTCCTGGTGTCTGCCGCCTGTGTCATGTCCATGGTATTTCAGCCGGTGATTGGTATGCTGCAGGATATGAGAAACCAGAAAACGGTAACCATTGTGGTTCTTCTGATATCGGCGGTAACAGGTATCCTGTTTTCGGGGCAGAATACCTATGGGCTTTTAGTGATCCTGTATGGGATCACTATGGCTTTGATGAACAGTGCCAATCCCTATATTGAAATGACAGCAACAAAGAGCCCCTTTCATTATCGAAGCATACGGATCTGGGGAAGTATCGGCTATGCTGTAGGGGCACAGATTTGCGGAATTATTTATGAGGCTGTGTCTCCGGAAAGCAACTATTATATATTTGCAGTGTTTATGGTGTTGGCAGCATGGGGAGTATCATCAGTGGAAGGTGTGAACCAGACAAAGGACAGAAATGATGGGAATAAGGAGGAAGGGTACAGGAAAGCGGTTCTGAGAAATGGAATGTTCTGGAAATATATGATTTTGGCATCTATTTTTTATGCAGTTACCAATCTGAATTCTACATATCTGCCGGTATATTATCAAGAATGCGGACTTTCTGTAACAGCAGCTTCTACGGTGTTGTTTCTGGCAACTATGATGGAAGTGCCGGTGATCTTCCTGGCTCATCTGTATATGAATAGGTATCATAATACGCAGTTATTATGGGCTTTGTTTGCGGCTTTGATATTGCAGTTTGCAGTTTATGCCCTGGTGCCGGTTATGGCAGTAAGGGTGGCGGCCACGATTTTCCTCAAAGCTTCGATTACGATGACTTTTATTATGCTGAATATAAAGGTGATATCATCTATCGTTTCTCCGCGTTATCAGATGAGCGCGTTGACACTGGTATCAGCAATAGGAAAGAATCTGACGACAGTGGCCATGCAGAATGTTAGTGGTGTGATTGTGGATGCATTTACTACAAAGGGCTTGTATTCCGTTCTGCTGGGGCTGGTGGTTCTGGGGTTTGTTCTGGTATGGCTGTTCAGGATACCGACTTCTGAAGCAGAAAGCGTGACATTTTAAAAAAATATGTTATGATAGTATTTGAATTCATCGGATAATATTTTTGAAGCAGAACGGGAGTGACAGTTTATGTTGATCAGGGACAGGCTGGATGCATGCGACTTTTCAAACAGCGAACGTGGCGTTGTGGATTTTATTCTCGAAAAGAAGCTGGAGATCAGAGATATGACAACCAGGGAGATTGCCCAGGGGGCATTTGCATCTCCATCCACTTTGGTACGGATTGCCCATAAAATGGATTTTGGTGGGTGGAACGAATTAAAGGAAGCGTATTTGAAAGAAGAAGAATACTTACAGTCCCATTTTCTGGATATTGATGCCAATCTGCCTTTTAAGAGAAATGATTCCATTACGTCGATTGCCTCAAAGATCGCATCACTCAGGAAGGAGGCTATTGATGATACCCGCGCCCTTCTTACTCATGACGATCTGAGGAAGGCTGTGGAAATCATGAGAAAGGCTTCTTCTATCGGTATCTACGCGGTCAGCAATAACTTGATCTTGGCGGAAGAGTTTCAGCATAATATGGTAAGGATTGGGAAAAGGGCAGAAATGTGCCAGATTCAGAATGAGATGATCTATGCTGCTTATCTGGCGGAACGAACCTCCTGCGGAATTATTATCTCATACTCTGGAGAGACACTGGCTCTTCTCCGGGTGGCAGACATGATGAAAAAACATAAGATTCCCATTATTGCAATTACGAATATTGGCGAAAGCAGCCTGACAAAAATAGCGGACTGTGTGCTGCGTATCTGTACCAGGGAGAAACAGTATTCCAAGATCTCCACTTTCACTACAGACAGCTCGATTGCTTATTTGCTGGATGTGCTGTATTCGTGTATGTTTGCCCTTGACTATGATAAAAATCTGCAGCTTAAGATTGATGCCGGAAAAGCCGTTGAGCAGGGAAGAGGACAGACGACGGTGGATATTATTAAAGAGAAAATTTGATGAAGCTTATTGCTTTTTAAAACCGTGTCGTTTAAACTATGCTTAGAGAGTAAATAATGGATGGAGCCTGAAGAAATGGATTTGGAAATGGAGGGAAAGAAGATGCGGCTGCAGGTGGCAATAGACAGAGTGTCTCCGGAAAGGGCAGATGAGATCATAAGGTTGACCGGAGGATATGCGGATATCATTGAGGTAGGTACTTCACTGATTAAAGATTTCGGACTGGCGGGCAGTGTAGGAGTGCTGAAGGATAGATACCCGGAACAGTGTATCCTGGCAGATATCAAGACCTGTGATGAAGGAGAATACGAATTTAGGGAAGCTTACAAAGCGGGATGTGACATTCCTACGGTAATGGGTTTTTCTTCGATTTCAACAATTAAAGCATGTCAAAGGGTAGCGGTTGAATACCAGAAGGAATACATGATCGACCTTTTGGAAGTGCCAGGAGAAAAGCTTGAGGAATTGAAGAAGGAATTTCCGGAGGCAATTTTCTGTGTGCATCTTCCTTCTGACAATCAGGGCAGAGGGCTTGAGGATCTGGTTGTCCATATGTGCGGACAGCTGGAAGGGATTAAAAAAATTGCTGTAGCAGGCGGCGTTACATTAGATACACTGGAGATTATGAAGAAGTCCGGCGTAGATATTGTTATCGTAGGCGGTGCAATTACCAGAGGACGGGATATCACAGGGACAACAAGAGAGTTTTCAGAAGCGATCAGGAGGTAGAAAGATTATGACAGACGTGTTGCGTACGATTATGGATGAAATAGAGGATGTGATCAACAAAGTAAAGGAAGAAGAACTTCAGGCCGTTATGAACGAGATCGATAAGGGTAGAAGGATCTTTGTGTGCGGAGAAGGACGTTCGGGACTTTCTGCAAAAGGCTTTGCCATGCGTCTGATGCATTTGGGATATACAGTGTTTGCGGTGGGAGAGACGATCACACCGGCAGTGGGAGAGAACGATGTATTTATTGCAGTATCCGGTTCGGGAAAGAGCGCGAATGTAGTAAATGATGCGAAGAAGGCGGCGGATAAGGGCTGTACTGTAATTGCAGTGACAAGCAAACCGGATTCCCCGCTTGCAGAACTTGCGGGACACATCCTTGTCATTCCGGGAACCGTGAAAGGGGATGCAAAAGAAACGAGAGGTTCTGTCCAGTTATTAAGCTCGCTGTTTGACCAGAGCCTGCATATTACGCTTGATGCGCTTTGCCTGCTTATAAGCTATCGTGATAATACTACAAATGAGACGGCGACGAAGGCTCATTGGTAAAGGGGAGTAAAAAGGCGGACAGGAGCACTGTCCGCCTTTGATATGGAGAAAAATATGGAATTACATTTACCGGCAGGATTTTTTATGGGCGCTGCCCTGTCAGGACCACAGACAGAAGGTGCATACCGGAAGGATGGAAAGCTTGAGAATATCTGGGATACCTGGTCAGACTGTTCGATCTCGGATTTTTACAATAAAGTCGGAAGCTATACAGGAAATGATTTCTATGAAAAATATGAGGAGGATATCCGGCTTTTCAAAAGCCTTGGGCTGGATTCCTTCCGTACTTCGATCCAGTGGAGCAGACTGCTCGGCCAGGATGAAAAGTTGAATGAAAAAGGCGCCGACTTTTACCACCGGATATGTGCCTGTGCGAAAAAACATGAGATTGAACTGTTCATGAATCTGTATCATTTTGATATGCCGACTTATTTATTTCAGAGAGGCGGATGGGAGAACCGGGAGGTAGTGGAGGCTTATGCCGTCTATGCAAGGACCGCTTTCCGGGAATTTGGAAAGGAGATCCGATACTGGTTTACCTTCAATGAACCTATCGTGGAGCCGGATCAGAGATACCGTACCGGCATGTGGTATCCTTTTATCAAGGATGCGAAACGCGGCATGAATGTACAGTATCATATCTCTCTGGCACATTGTCTGGCAGTGTGGGAGTTCCGAAAGGCGAAGGAGGAAGGGTATCTCCTGCCGGATGCGCAGATCGGGCTGATCAACTGCTTTGCGCCACCTTATACAAGGGAAGACCCGACTCCGGAGGATCTGGAAGCAGTCCGGATGGAAGACGGGCTTCGGAACCGCTGGTGGCTGGATCTGGTTACAAAAGGAAAGCTTCCGGAAGACGTTCTAGAAACATTGAAGAAGTGCCAACTGGAACCGGATGTGCGTCCGGGAGATGAGGAGATTCTCCACCAGGGCATGGTAGACTGGCTGGGCTTTAACTACTATCATCCCGCCAGAGTCCAGGCACCGAAGGAAAAGACTGATGAGAATGGATTTTTGAAGTTTTCCGATCCTTATGTGTGGCCAGAGGCGAAGATGAATATTTATCGGGGATGGGAGATCTATCCAAAAGGAATCTATGATTTCGGTATGAAGATGAAGGAGGAATATCCGGATCTGAAGTTCTTTATCTCTGAAAATGGCATGGGTGTGGAGCATGAAGGCCGGTTTCGGGATGCGTCGGGAGAGATCCAGGATGATTACCGGATCGAGTTCGTACAGGAACATCTGGAATGGGTACTGAAGGCGATTCAGGAGGGTGCGCAGTGTATGGGATACCATTACTGGGGACTTATCGACAACTGGTCCTGGAATAATGCTTTTAAAAACCGCTATGGGATGATCGAGGTGGAGCTGATGAACAATTATCAGAGAAAGCTTAAGAAATCCGCGAAGTGGATACAGGAGCTGATAAGGTTAAGAGAGAAGAAACCTATAGAAGAAACTATGGTATCAAAATAAAAGGTGTATCGTGATTTTTGAAAGGAGAAGGGTGTATTATGAGATTTGGAGCACTGGAAGCAGGCGGGACGAAGATGGTTTGTGCCATCGGTAATGAAGAGGGAAAAATTCTGGACAGGGTAACTATTCTGACAGAGACGCCAGAGACCACTATGCCAAAACTTCTGGCATATTTTCAGGAAAAAGAGGTTGAAGCACTGGGGATTGGCTGCTTTGGACCCATTGACCTAGATCCTTCGTCTGAGACGTATGGTTATATTACCACAACGCCGAAGCTGGCATGGAAAAACTATGATATCTGCGGATATTTCAGAGAAGGGCTGGGAGTGCCGGTAGGATTTGATACGGATGTGAATGGTTCTATGCTGGGGGAATCCACTTGGGGGTGTGCGAAAGGGCTGGATACGGCTATTTATATTACGATTGGAACCGGCATCGGCGTAGGCGTACTGGCAGGAGGGAAACTGCTTCATGGGATGCAGCATCCGGAAGGCGGGCATATTCTGCTTCCGAGAAGAGCAGATGATACTTATGAAGGAAAATGCCCGTATCACGGGACCTGCATGGAAGGACTGGCGTCAGGTCCCGCCATTGAGGCGCGCTGGGGTAAGAAGGCGGCGGAACTTTCAGATTGTCCGGAGGTATGGGAACTGGAAGCGCATTATCTGGCATATGCCATCACGAACTATATCCTGATCCTGTCGCCGCAGAAGATCATTCTCGGCGGCGGGGTCATGCATCAGGAGCAGCTGATGCCTCTGGTAAGAGGAAAGGTAAAAGAGATGCTCGGAGGATATATCCAGACGAAGGAACTTTCCGATATGGATTCTTATATCGTGCTCCCTTCCTTAAATGACGATCAGGGAATCCTTGGAGCTTTGAAGCTTGGTATTGATGCGAAAATGGCTGATATATAGTCGGAAATACATATGTGGCATCTGAAAATTGCTTAAAAAGGATGTTAAACGGCACGATACCGGGAGTTTTATGAGTGCTGAGATCCTATGCCGTTTCATATGAAGTACAGTATCAAGGAGACTGATATGAGTGTATTAAAGCTAAAGCCGGCCGGTAAGGACTATCTGTGGGGCGGGCGCAGGCTGATCGAAGAATATGGGAAAGAATATGAAGGAGACGTGCTTGCGGAGACCTGGGAATTGTCCTGCCATCCGGCCGGCCCGTCTGTGATTACCAATGGCGCTTATGCAGGAAAGAACCTGCAGCAGTATATCGATGCGGAAGGAAAAGAGGTTCTGGGGACAAACTGCAGACGGTTTCGGGAGTTCCCGATTCTGACCAAATTTATCGATGCCCGGGACAATCTGTCCATCCAGGTCCATCCGGACAACCGGTATGCTCTAAAAAATGAGGGGCAGTACGGAAAGACTGAGATGTGGTACGTGATGGACGCCGGGAAAGAGGCATTTCTGTATTATGGATTTAAACGGGAAGTCAGTGTGGAAGAATTTGAGGAGCGAATCGAAAAGGATACGCTTTTAGAAGTTCTGCATGCGGTTCCGGTGCAGAAAGGAGATGTGCTGTTCATTGAATCCGGGACAATCCATGCCATCGGTAAGGATATCCTGATCGCAGAGATCCAGCAGAATTCCAATGTGACCTACCGCGTATATGATTATGGAAGAGTCGGCAAGGACGGTAAAAAGCGGGACTTGCATATTGAGAAAGCGCTGGCTGTTACAAGGCGTGTCCCGATCATGAAGGACAAGAGCAGTTATCCTCACATCGCGGACTGTGATTATTTCACGGTGGATAAGCTGAACCTGGACGGAAATGTCATGAAAAAGATGGAAGGAAATCTCTCGGGCGCTTCTTTTGCCAGTATCCTGATGCTGGATGGAGAAGGAACAATTACCAGTGGGGATGAGACTGTGCCATACAGGAAAGGAGACAGCTTTTTCCTGCCTGCCGGAAGCGGCAGCTATATCGTGGAAGGTTCGTGTGATGCACTGATCACTACGATCCGGGAGAAAGCGGCTCCGGTTCGGATTGGGATCAATATCGGGGTGAGGGACACCCGGATCGGGCTGGTGGATATTCATCAGGAGCTGCTAACCTGTGAGACGATGAAAACGAATGCGGAACGTCCGGCAGAAGAGGTGATCCGGGAGATCGGGCAGAGGACGCTGGCGCTTCTGGAGCGTCAGGGAATCCCTGTAGATCAGTGTGTCTGTGCCGGCATCGGAGTGCCGGGAACTGTAGATCGGAGAAAAGGCGTGGTTCGGTATTCCAATAATATTAAGTGGAAACAGGTGGAGCTTGCGAAGCTGATGAGTGAGTATCTGCCGATTCCCGTGCGTGTTGCCAACGATGCGGATTGTGCGGCGCTGGGTGAGGCTGCTGCAGGCGCCGGCAGAGAGTGCCGGGATCTGGTTATGGTCACTCTTGGGTTTGGAGTCGGAGGCGGTGTAATCCTGGACGGAGAGATCTGCGCCGGAAAGAATATCGGAGGTAATGAGGTTGGGCACATGGTCATTGTGGAGAATGGGGAGGAGTGTACCTGTGGAAGACGTGGATGTCTGGAGGCATATGCTTCTGCAAGAGCATTGATTCGGGATGCCTTGGCTGCGACCGGGCAGAAGATGACGCCAGAAGAGATTTTTGAAGGTGCAGCCTCGGGCGACCTGCGTCTGAAAAAAGTCGTGGATGGTTATGCCGGAAAGCTTGGAACAGGGCTTGTGAACATCGTGAATATCTTTCGGCCACAGCTTGTCCTGCTGGGCGGCGATCTCTCCAGACAGGCAGAGACTCTGCTTCCGTCCCTTCGCAGGATGATGAAGGAAGGGTGCTTTGGCGGGGAGGACAGTGAATATCCGGAGCTCGGGATCTCAGCACTTGGGAATAAGGCTGCGGTGATCGGAGCAGCGAGCCTGGTATAGGTGTCGGGATAGATAAAAAAGGGGATGTCGTCCCGGTCGTCCCGGCTGTATGATAAGCGCTCGTATGGAGTGTATCGGACAGTGAACAGGCTCTGTCTGCCTCATTCGGACATGTGTTCGCTTGAGACAGACAGAGCCTGTTCGCTGTCCGCTCCAATCCACACAGCGCTGCTTATCATACAGCCGGGACTACATTTTTCGCCTCCCTTTTTTTATACTCATGAACGAAAAGATTTGTAAACAATGAAATATATAACGAGTGAATACACCGTTATATAACATGGAAAATGACAAATGAATGTGCTCACGAGTATAATCCCGTCTTTGACACATGAAGAAAAATAAAAGTGCCGTAACCCGTTGAA
>CAMWMT010000093.1 GCA_947175375.1 uncultured Clostridiaceae bacterium
AATCTTATCAGAAGTCTGGGCTCTGTGAATCGTCTGCCCATTCTTCTTTGCGATTTTCTCCCATCCGTCCAGATCACCAAGGATGTCATGCTCCGGATCCGCCCAGTCGGCAGTCACAAAGTTCTCAGTCGGCACGCCCAGATCAATGTTCATGGAAAGCTTATTCTCATTGATGATCAGTTTTCCAGTGGACATCACACACTGCTTCATCAGCTCCGCTCTGGCCACAACGGAATCTGCCAGTCTGCCCATATCATCATAGATGAAAGCTTTCAACCCGCTCTCGTCCACGCCGTTCTTCTCATACATCTGCGTCTTTTCAGACTGGTTAATCTTTTCCTTAATCAGAAATTTCTCAACAGATACCTTTTCCAGCGTCGGTCTGGTACCGATCACCGCCTCAGTATCCAGTGCATGGACCTGCGCTACCGTCGGCAGATTAGAACCCTGGGAAAGTCTGTAATACTCCGCTTCCAGATGCTGCGTTTTCACATCCGGGAACGTGGTATTCCCTTTATACGGTCTCTTTACAGAGTAATTCTGCGAATAAGCCAGCCTGTCTTTATTTTTGATCAGCTCTAAAATCTCCGGCATATCTTTTGCCCTCCTTTACTTACACAAAGATGAAACCAAGCTTTTCCAGCGCCGTCTTTGCAGCCTCTGCCAGCTCAACAGGAAGGTTTTCTTCAATGATCCTTCCAGCCACAATGACAGATCCAGGTCTCTTCTCATCATCAGTTACATCAATCGTCTCAAACACAATCCCCTCTGCGCTTGCATCATTGCTGGGGAACGGCGTACCGCCGACCACAATCTTCCGGTTGTCCTGATCCTTCCCCATGCTCCGCGGAATTTCCCTCGTTTTCCTTACCAGACCGACTTCACTGTCAATGAAATTCGGTCTTTCATAGGTTCTTTCTACTTTATGAAATGCCATATCTACACCTCCGTCACATACTGTGCATTATACTGCTGCGCAAATTTAGCAGCATCTGATTCATCGTCATCATCGTCTTCAGACGATTTCCCACCACTGCCGCCGTTATCTCCCGGTTTCTTAGTGCCGTCCATCAGCTCTTCTTTAGTCTTCTGAATAGCCGCTTCTTTCTGCTTTGTCAGCATCGTTGCAAGGCTGGTTGCCAATGCTTTAGATGCCTCCGCATCTTCCGACACCAGACCATCGATCAGATCTTTATAGTCATCTTCTGTCAGTCCCGCGCCGACCAGAATTTTTTCCACATCCAGCCGATTGGATTTCCTCTGGAAGTCTACCTTGCTTGCCTCCGCATCTGCCAATGCCTTCTGAATCTTCTCTTCATCAGTCAGGCCGGCTTCCTGCAGTTTCTTGTATGCTGCCGAATCATCCTGCAACTGCCTCAGGACCTTTGGTTCCACATTATTTTTCTTTGCTGCTGTCAGATCGTCTCCATGAATATCCAAGAGAGCCTTAATCTGCTCATCCGTCGCATCAGGAAACTGCTTTTTGATATCTTCTCTTGTCATCTTCGTTCTCCTTTTCTCGAAACATACACTTTTTTCACACGGTGCGCTCCGCTCTGTTTCTGCCGTCTAACGCTCGGGCCTGCTATTTTGTCCAGTATGTATCTCCACTGGATGTTTTTCTGTCTTTCAGATCAATGACGACCGGTTTTGGGATGAAGCGATGATCGCCAGTACCAGTATCAAATACATTTGTACCACCGCATCCAACCTTCGGACATTTCACACTGCCTTTTCCCTTAAATCTTCCCAAGAGCCGTCCGCAACCCTTGCATCTTACCTCAATCAATCACATCACCGCCTTCAGAATCTTTAGATTTCAATGCCAGCTTTCGTGCCTGCTCTGCTTCCAGTTCTTTTTGCTTCTCTGCCGCTGTTTTATAAAGTGCGTCCAGATATGGTTGAGACTGAACATACACTTTATCAGGATCTCCCCAAAGATCACATGTCTCAATAGCAATTTTCGGATGAATCCCTCTTTGCAACAGATATGTGAGCGCCTGCGCTTTCACCAGCATATTGTCAGTCTTATTACGGGTAATCTTGATATCGATATCCGCAATCGACAGATCCAGAGAAATCTGCTGCTTTGTTTTCAGAATGTTCAGAACGATTTTCAGAAACTCTCTTTCTGACCGCTTTGTAACCGGTTCGTCGATCTTCGCCCGCTGCTCTGCAAAATCCCAGCCATTCCGAAGATAAACCGCCTGGCCAGTATCTCCGCCGGTGTTCTGCTCTCTACTGGGCATCCCCTCAATGATGAGCATGTTTTTATACATGTCATCTTTCAAAGTCTGCGTTTCCTGCTGATTCAATTCACTGGAAACACTGCTTACATCTGCCGGAAATGAAGGATTGACTGTTTTGACTTTCAGTGCTCCTATTTTGCACATTCTCAGGAAAGTATCCTCATCAATATCACAGTTTACAAACTTGATAAAGGCTTGCACAAACTGCTCAATACCATCTACCCGGTTCGATTGTACTCGGTTGATCCCGTCCAGCATGGTGATGACAATCTCCACATCCGACAACCGCCTAGGATTGTTCGGAAACTCCACCAGAAGGATTCTCCCATGGCCATTGACAGAAGATTCTGACTCGATCACTTCATTATCACGGATATAATACACAAAAGACTTCGTGGTACAGTAATAAACTGTCCTATCCTCCTCATCCTTCTGTACAGACACTGACATCAACGGCGGATTCCCTTTTGCAGAAGAATAAATGATAAAATTATACCGCGGATCCGGTGAACAGATGTCAAATCCTGGTTCTCCATCATCAATCTCATCTTTCCGGCAACTCCATGTCTCCCGGTATGCTGTACCGCAGGTGCTCTGCCAGTCGCCAAGCACCACATCATGATAATCTTTACTCCGGATTTTCATGTAATTGTTCAGCTGGTCGATTTCTTTGGATTTTCCGACCGTATCTTTCACGCTGGTATACTGAATCGGCTCTCCATAGTTTTGGGCTGTCATGAAACGGGTGATCTCCAGCGCATGATTCTCAACGATATCATTCTTAATCTCTGGTCGAACATCCTTCACCCGGTACAGAATTGGCTGATCCCCAGAAACATAATGGTACAGGTAATCAATCTCCCGGCGATTCTGATTGTGAATCGGCAGCGCCTTATTCAGTTCCTCAATGGCCTCCTGACCAGAGGAAATCTTCTTCCGGTTGCTGATAATCTTTTTTCTTCCATAATGGCCCTTACATACCTCATGAAATAATTTCCGGTTCTCATGCCAAATGGAATCCATCCGTCCTCACTTCCTTTCCGGGCAAACGAAAAGCACCGGCAATGAATCCTCAAAGTCGGCGCTCCTGTCCTGTGCTTTTTCATTTTGGCACAATATCATAATATCACGAATGTATGTCCCCGCGGTGGTCACATTTTCTTATTCTGATCCAGAAGGTAGAAAAAATATCTCCGGTAATCATAAAATGATCTCTGGCTACATGGCATTCCTTTGATATCTCTCAGATACCAGAACGGTTCCTCGTAGCAAACAGATCTGATTATGTACTGATGCAGATCTTCATTCGCCTGAAGTGCTGTCTGCTCAATCAGTTCACACATTTTTTTCAGTTCCGCTCTGCGACTTGCAAGTGCGGAGGTCGGATCACCGGATTCGGAAGACGATGCTGGCATACCACTCACGCTGGCACTCCTAACAGTGTCTGTATTACATTTCAACTCCTCCAACCATTCAGGATACTGCTCACAGAATCCGCAGAGTTCTTTATAACGCTTATTACTGATTCCGTATTTATCAAGCCGTAATTTTCTCTTGTTCATCTCAACCCCTCCTTACCATGGCCTTTTCACTGCTTCGCATTTAGCATATTGATCTCCAGATATAAGCTGAAGCAACTGCACCAGCCCATCCGGCGCATCGTCATGCGGGTTGCTCCCTACCTGCACAAACATCATCAGTTCTTCCATAGCCTTTTTATATTCTTGGCTCTGCAAATCCGGATTCAGAAAATAAAAGCGTCTTTTTATGTCCGGAGCATACTGGATGATCTTTGCCAGCTTCCCCATCTTGTTGCTGGCCTTCTTCCATGAGACATTTGTCTTAAAGTTCTGCTCCTTCAACATTCCATCAATAGACTCCGCATACTCATCACCGCCATTATCTGCCTCGAATTTCACCATATTGGGCATATTTTGAAGACATTTCGCAGTTACCAGTGGCTTTGTCACGTACTTATCACCTGGATTGAAAATCCAATCTGGAATATACACTGGACCGTCCTCCCGGCTCCCGAATGCTTTTCCAAAAGGCATTGATAGGCTGTCACCGCCGCCCCATGCAACATCGCAGGCGGCCGCCGTAATACAGTCTCCATCTGGCAGAACTCCATTATAGAAATTAAGTTCCTCTTCTGGAAACAGAAGCCCTTCACGAATGAATGGACGCTGCATATACTTTGCCATCCATTCGTTCTTATCCAGACGGTCACGCATTTTATGGTAGTACTCTGTCGAGAATCCTTTACCATAGTCATACTGAAAGTTGGACTCATCGTTTTCATTCAGCGCCGGAATTTTACGGAATCTATATCTGGGATTGTTCTGGTTCTCTGCTTCTACCCTTCCCAACGGATCAAACACATTCCAACGGGTTCCGACCATCAATTCTTTGGAACCATCATTTTTTCGATCGACAAGTACATTCAGATAGTCCTGATAACGGTTCTCTAAGCGAATCGGGCTTAATGATTCCGTTCTGTCACGGACCATATCGTCCACATACAGATATCCATCTGAAGAAATATCAACTGCGCCGGTCCATGTGCCGTCGATACCCCTGCAGGTCAGCGTCGCAAATGCTTCCAGTTCAGAGAAACTCAGCTCATTCTTTTCTGCTGATTTCTTACACAGTTTTACCTCCGGAAATATCTCCGAAAAAGTATATTCCTCATTCTGTGTCAGCTTCTGCACATCAGTGTAAAACCGGTCTGCCAGAATGCCGGAATGTCCGGACATTGCATTGTGGCTTTCCGGATGCCGTCCAATCACCCATGTCAGAAAGAAAATACACAATGTCGATTTTCCGACTCGCGGCGGCAGGCTGATGCCCAGGAATTCCAGCTTTCCATCTTCCAGATCCTGAAGATCATCTACGACAACTTTCAGTGTCCTTCTTCTGGGCTCATAGAATTTCTTCTTCGGTACCCGGTTCTTTTCCATGTACAGAAGGAACGATTCAAATTTATACGGAGCTTCGCATTTCAGTGCTTTCCATTCCAGATCATACAGAGGGATCTCGTCAATCCTGTTCGCAATACCATACTCACAGCACTCTTTGATATACTCTGTAACCTTCAATCCCCACTGGACGGCGCCTTCCCGATCCATAGCGTCGGCAGCAATGTCCAGAAGATCTGACAGGTCCTTATAATTCACCCCATATCTGGTGATATCATCTTTGATTCCGTTTGCTAAATTCTTTGTTTTCTCCGAAACGCCCATTTTCCGCCTGCTCCTTTCTAGTGCTGACGTTCGGGGACGTTCGGACTAAACTATTTTATTATCTTTCTGCTTTCCATTTCTCAATAATTTTTATTGCCATGCTCCGCCCAGATCTTGACGGAAAACATACAAATAATTGTTGATTCTCTTTTTCTGCCTGTTCATACATCTCAAAAAATGTCTTTTGAGTATCTGTAATTGGCACAGGTGATGTTTTCTCTGCAAACTCGACAACTGTCATGTCAGCAACAACTCCTCGCCCTGTAAACCTGTCTCCGCTGGAAGAAACACTGATAATGTTCAATGCCCAGTTTCCGACAGAATTTATATCTTTGTTTCGGCGGTAGTTTCTGCATTTTATCATTGAAATCTAATAGACTACTGAAGGCATTCTTTATCTGTTCAATTATTTTTTTGTATCGCCTTTGCTAAAGATTCTACTGCCTTCATAAATCGTTTGATGAAGTACTTCATCTCAATCACCTGAAAGCCAGCAGAATTGATTTTCTTTTTCATTTCTTCCGTGTAAATCATCTCTATTTCCTCTCTTTCAATTATTTTTTCGCATAAAAATACCAACCACCAGATATTGATGGTTGGTGAATCATCTATTTATCAGTATGCAAATCTTCTTTCATTTCTTTCAATATGGCTTTTATAATATTATGTAATATTTCTTTAGATGGTTTTTTCTCTTTTTTATAATTTTCCACTAACCACTCATATCTGTCAATGTCAAACTGTGTAAAAAGTTGTATTTTATTACCATTTTCATCTATATCATATTTTTCCCAATAATTCTCTGTACAGAATGTATTATATTGGTCGTTTATATTTCTTATACATTGATAAAAATTTTTAAATTCATCGTATACTTTTTTATTTGCAATAATAGAAATTTTTATCCAAACATGAGTTAAACAATTCATATAATCATTCGAAAAAACTTTGCTATCGTTTTGCAAAATATCTATCATACATTCATATGCTTCTATATAAAGTTCTTTCCTGTCATTATGAAGCGAAACATCAATGGTATTTCTAAATTCTTTTTTCATCATAAAATATGTAACAATAAAACCTACCACAGAAATGATTGCTGGCACAATAATATCTAAGTAATCCTTCAACTGATATTCCTCCAATACTTTTTATGTATGAATTATACCATTCCAACCACCAATATTCAATTATCAATGTACCAAAAAACAGGTCTTGCAGGACTCGAACCTGCACCCTCTGTACATAGTTATATCCGGCTTTCAGCGCTCTGCCAGTTAAGCTAAAGACCCATGTGGGGGACTGACACGTCCCCCATTTTCACTACCATAGAAATTACACTACTCTCAAACAGGCAACCTCACGCCCAGTGACCTGCAACGACCTTGCCTGCGTAACAGGACTTCTTGTTTTTACAAATCTAATCCATTCCTCAAACGGAAACAGAATGATTCCGAAATATGTAATCAACAATGTGTTATTCCTCTCCGATCAATCGGTTTAATACAAGTTCTGATAAATATTTGCTGTTATATCCGTCATCCATGACTTCCTGTCCGTCCTGGTATTTTGACAAAGCACTTTCAATACTTGCCAAGAAACCATCATACAGATCACCATGTTTCAGAAGTTCACCTCTCACAACAGATATCGCCTGCAGGATCGCTCCATTCGTTTCTGGAAATGCATACTCATTCATTTTGGAATCTAAGAACTGTATTTGGTTCGGACTAAACATCCTGACCTCTCCAGTCCTCAATTCCACAAGTCCATAAGTGCTCTGCATCTGTCCGCCAACCTCATCACGCATTAGAGGAGTATGAACCCACTTCTCGGATACCCAACAATGAAACAGACCTTCATACACATTTGTGGAGGATCCATGCTTCGTCCTCTCCTGAACTTTGATTCTGCATGGTCTATATTCATATTCTATCTTCACCAGATGCCCTCCCTTAATACCAGATCATGGTTGTGTTCAGTGTGAGAAGAAAAGCCAGAGATCTAAGCGTGTACCTGCCAGATTGCGACTGTTCATCTCTCGAAATCGCAAGCATCAATAATGCAAATCCAATATTGATCGTCGAAACTATAGCATTTAAAACCGTCATATCTTCTTACCTCACATCATCAATCGAAAAAACAATTCCGATACAGTATAACTCTCCATCTTCCCAGATTTTGAAAGTCTCATGTAGAATATCGGTCTGATATGCCCATGTTGCCGGGATTCCATTCTCGTCCTTTTCTTTACACCACAAGGCAGTGATCTGACTACAATTCCCCGGCTGCTTTTCATCTTCCGGAAAGATAACACTGGTTTTGTTGAAGAAGACCGTCCCGCCATCATAGCAACCACCTTCGTCACGGATGACTCCATGAAACTCCATAAGATCATCTGACGCTCCGCACACAATAACAAATCCGTTTTCTTTTGCAATCCGGATTTCCTCTGGTGTGAACTGCGGATAACCGTATTCTCTGCCGTTGAGCATCTGTGCAAATTCTTTCAGCGTCATATCTCTGCTCCTTCCTGCCTTGCTAATTCTCGGTATAAAAATCTCTCACCATCCTAAGAACGGCAAATTCGTATTGAATATCAGCGAATTTATTTCCATTCCCATAATCAAATCCCCGATCACGAAGCACCGCAAGCATCTCACGATATGACAAGCCTCCACGGGATGCCAGCCGTTTCAGACTCTGACCATGGTTAATATATGCCTGTCTCTCATGTGGCTCTATCACTTCCCACGGAATGAACTCTTCCTTGCCTTTGTAATTTGGTTCATGTAATACTGGGAATAATTTTCTCATGTCTTCCTGCTCTCCCTTTTGGATGAGGTCTTTTTATTAAAAATTTGCTTATGGGGTTCAGTACGCCGCCCGGGGCCGTTTCCCACCAGCCCCCCCCCCCTACCCCTTGTTCACCTGG
>CAMWMT010000094.1 GCA_947175375.1 uncultured Clostridiaceae bacterium
AGATGTGGAAAAAAGGGCACAAAAAGGGAAATAAGGACGATGAAGATTACGAACGATGCTTTAAACCAGATGGTAGAACAGTTGGAAGCGGAAGTGTTTCCTTCTGGAACTGATGGAACAGATCATTCGGGAATGGAAATCATACCGGGGAATTGAATAAGATAGAAAAAAAGAACTGCCATAAACAGGGGGTGTTGCAAAATGCTCTTTGTCCATGTGTTTAGCACTTGCATGGAAGATCGGACAGATAAAATCAGTCTTCAGTCCGCTCCAATCCACACAACGATGCTGAACGCACGGACAGGATTGCATTTTGCAACGCCTCTTTTTGTATATGCCGGGTAAAAATTTCACAATTCCTCTTGACATATATAGATAACCGATATATTATATAGTTAATCTATATATAGGTTATCTACATAAGGAGGTGCAGGATGGCAATTGATAAATCTCTGGTATCCGGAAGCATGGCAATGATGATTCTGAAGCTGCTTTCGGAAAAGGACATGTACGGGTATGAGATGATCGATACTTTGCGGAAACGTTCTGAGAATGTGTTTGAACTGAAAGCAGGGACTCTGTATCCGCTGCTCCACAGTCTGGAGGATAAGCAGTATCTCGTGTCCTATGAACAGGAAGCCGTAGGTAAAGTGCGGAAATACTACCAGATTACAAGGGACGGAAGGAAGCATCTGGAAGAAAAGAAGTCTCAGTGGCAGGAATATTCCAGAGCGGTAATGAGCGTTCTGGCGCTGGAGGTGGGATGATGAGGATGGAAGAATATCTGAGTACAGTGACAGAGCAGATCCGCTGCGTGAAAGCAAGAGAGCTGGTTGTCGGGGAGCTTCGGGACCACATTCTGGATCAGGCGGAGGCTTACGAAGCAGAAGGCATGTTTGAGGAAGAAGCCATGGAGAAAGCAATCCGTGATATGGGAGACCCGGTGGAGACCGGCGTGTCTCTGGACCGGATTCACAGGCCGCAGATCGAGGTGGGGATCCTGGTGATGATTGGGCTTATCAGCCTGGCTAGCATCGCTCTTCATGCGGTGCTGGGCGCTTATTCGCAGGAGGTGGATGGTGCAGGATATGGATATCTGCAGCGTCACATATGGTATGTAGTGCTGGGATATGCCATGATGCTTCTTGTTTACCGGCTGGACTACAGCATCCTGTCCCGGTTTGCAAAGCCAGTCGCGGCGGCATTTCTGGGATTTATCCTGATCGGAACCCGCTTTGCAATTACCATAAATGGTGCAAAGCTCTATATCATGATCGGATCTCTGAGGTTCTTTATGCCGGTAGTGATGATTCTGTATGTGCCGCTCTTTGGCGGGATTCTCTATGCCTATCGGGGAGAGGGCTATAAAGGAATGGGAAAGATCCTGCTGTGGGCGCTTGTACCTGCATGGATTACCTTCCATATCCCGGCATTTTCCCAGGGAGTGGTTCTCTGGGCAGCGTTCGTGGTACTGACGGCGATCGCAGTCTGGAAGGGATGGTATCGGGTGCACAGAACTGTAACGTTGAGTGCTCTAGGCATCCTGCTTGCAGCGCCGCCTCTTCTCTTCCTGGGAGCGGGTGCCCTGGGGCGTCTGGCATCTTATCAGATAGCACGGATTCAGGCGTTTTTGACCAACTCTCCGGACAATAATTATCTGGCAATCCAGATGCGGAGGTTTCTTGCCAACAGCAGGTTTGTGGGCGGGAACACAGACAATATTACGGAACTTGTAAAACTTCCGGGATTTAGCAACGATTATATCTATATAAGCCTGATCTCGACCTATGGATTTCTGGCTGGAATGATTGTGGCTGCCATGATGATCTTCCTGGTCCTGAAAGTCTTTCGGGTATCTTTCAGGCAGAAAAACCAGCTTGGAATGATCCTTGGATGCAGCTGTGGGGTTGTATTTTTGTTCCAGATGGGGATCAGTATCGGGATGAACCTTGGGCTGCTTCCGACGACTTCGGCGATCCTGCCGTTCTTTTCTTCCGGAGGGACCGGCATCGTCGTATCCTATATCTTGCTGGGACTGGTGCTCAGTGTCTATCGGTATAAGAATATCCTGCCGGACAGGTCGGGGAAGAAGGTGGTCGGGAGGGTGTCCGGATGATTGTCAGCATTCCGGGCACAAAAAGCAAATGATTCCTTTTGTATAAATGTCCAGAAAGTGGTATAATCCAGAAAAAGCGATTGAAAATCGGGACAGGGGAAAGCAATGTTGAAAATTATAATGGGAGATATCACGAAGGTAAAGGCAGATGCCATCGTCAATGCAGCCAACACAAGTCTGCTGGGTGGAGGCGGTGTGGACGGCGCCATTCACCGCGCAGCGGGTCCGGAGCTTTTGGCAGAATGCAGGATGCTGCATGGATGTAAAACCGGTCAGGCGAAGATTACGAAGGGGTATCGGCTTCCGGCGAAATATGTCATCCATACACCAGGACCGGTCTGGAACGGAGGACATAAGGGGGAAGAAGCCCTGCTGAAGAGCTGCTATGAGAACTGCCTGAAGCTGGCATCAGAGTATGGCTGTGAAACCGTAGCGTTTCCGTCGATCAGTACGGGAATCTATCGTTTTCCGCTGGAGAAGGCCTCGGTGATTGCAGTGGAGACGATCCTGTCTTATTGCAAAGAACACCCGGAGATCCAGGAAGTGCAGATGGTGTGCTTTGATGAACGGACGAAAGGATATTATGAAAAGGCTCTGAGCCTTCTTTAACTTACAGGCTTCGCAGTTTTGACAGAAAGCACCGACACTGGAAACATAATAAACCGAATCCTTGCATAGATTGTAAAAACAGTTCATTCAGGGGATATTCGGTGAAGGATTATATTTCGGAAAGAGCCGTCAGGATCGCAAATTATATTATACAGAACAATGCCACCGTCCGGCAGACTGCCCAGAGCTTTGGAGTGAGTAAGTCGACAGTACATAAAGATGTGGCGGAACGGCTTCTCTATATCAACCCGCATCTGGCGGCAGAGGCGAGAAAAGTGCTGGACGTGAATAAATCAGAGCGGCACATACGCGGAGGGCTTGCCACGAGGGAAAAATATCTGCACCAGCACCATGCGTGAAAAGTGATCCGCGGAGTATTGACAGCGCCTGGTTTTTTATCTATAATAATCCTTAGAAAACTACACAGGATTGATGACAAGGGAGCTTGCGGGAAGCAGGCTGAGAGTGGGCTGATACCGCCCTGACCTATAACCTGATTTGGGTAATGCCAACGTAGGGATGCGTTATGAGGAATTTTAAATCTCCTTTGTCTTCAATCGAAGATAAAGGAGGTTTTTTTATGTTTTCGTTTCTGGTAAATGCGGAGGGCGGCCTGACGGCTGCCGGTTATGCGGTATGTATCGTGGCTGGGATCGCGCTGTTCCTGCTGGCGATCTTTTTCGCAGGAAAAAGCTCAGAAAAGAATAGGATGACCACGAAGCAGCTGATTTTCTGCGCGGTATGCATGGCACTCGCTTTTGTGACTTCCTATATTAAGCTTTTTGAGATGCCATGGGGCGGCAGCGTAACATTGTGCAGTATGCTCTTTATCGTCATGGTGGCAAACTGGTACGGGGTGAAGACAGGTGTCCTTGTGGGTCTTGCTTATGGAATCCTGCAGTTTATTCAGGAGCCGTATGTACTCTCGCTCTTCCAGGTGTGCTGTGATTACGTGCTGGCATTTGCGGCTCTCGGGGTGGCGGGATTTTTCTCCAAAAGTCCGAAGGGGCTGGTGAAGGGCTATATCGCGGCGGTACTGGCAAGAGGGGCGTTCCATGCCCTGGGCGGGTATTTGTACTGGATGAGCTATATGCCGGATAATTTTCCACAGTCTTTGAAAGCAGTGTATCCGATCGTATATAACTACAGCTTCCTGCTGGTGGAGGCGATGATCACGGCAGTTTTGATCTCTGTGCCGGCAGTCGCGTCAGCGCTGAATCAGGTGAAGAGGACGGCGGTATCGTAGAGCGAACGATCGTGGCTGTCGGTTTGTCTTTTTCGCAGACCGGCAGCCGTTTTCATTTTAAGATGTGTGAAACGGGCCGGATTTGCACTGGATTTTCCCTCTTAGTGCTTGCCATAAGATGAGACATCACGTATAATATGTTCAAATATACCGAGGAGGAAAACGGTTTGGCAAGAGAAATGGTCATCGTTCTGGATTTCGGTGGGCAGTACAATCAGTTGATCGCGCGCCGGGTCAGAGAGTGCAATGTATATTGTGAAGTGCATCCGTACACGTTGAGCCTTGAGAAGATAAAGGAGATGGAGCCTAAAGGGATCATCTTTACAGGAGGTCCTAACAGTGTCTATGATGAGGCTTCTCCCCATTATCAGAAGGAGATTTTCGAGACAGGCATCCCGATTCTGGGAATCTGCTATGGATCTCAGCTCGTCGCATACAGCCTGGGCGGGAAAGTGGAGACAGCTCCGGTCAGTGAGTATGGACATACGAAGGTGGAAGTGGACCGGTCTTCTGTGCTTTTTAAAGACGTGGAACCGACCACAGTGGCATGGATGAGCCATACGGATTATATCGCGCAGGCGCCGGAAGGTTTCCGTGTGACCGCGCATACGCCGGTCTGTCCGGTGGCGGCTATGGAATGCCCCGAGAAGAAGATCTATGCGACTCAGTTCCATCCGGAGGTCATGCATACGAAGGAAGGGCAGAAGATGCTCAGAAGCTTTGTATATGACGTGTGCGGATGTGCGGGAGACTGGCAGATGGGTTCCTTTGTGGAAGAGACGATCCGTCAGGTACGGGAAAAGGTAGGCGACGGCAAAGTGCTGTGCGCCCTGTCCGGCGGTGTGGATTCTTCCGTGGCAGCAGTTCTTCTGTCCAAGGCTATCGGAAGGCAGTTGACCTGTGTGTTTGTAGATCATGGGCTTTTGCGCAAGAACGAAGGGGACGAGGTGGAAGCGGTCTTTGGTCCGGACGGTCCGTATGAACTGAATTTTATCCGGGTCAATGCACAGCAGAGATATTATGAGAAATTAAAGGGAGTTACGGAGCCGGAGCAGAAGCGTAAGATTATTGGTGAAGAGTTCATCCGTGTCTTTGAGGAAGAGGCAAAGAAGATCGGAGCGGTGGATTTTCTGGTGCAGGGGACCATCTATCCGGACGTGATCGAATCCGGATTGGGTAAGTCTGCAGTCATCAAGTCTCACCACAATGTGGGTGGCCTTCCGGATGTGGTGGATTTTAAAGAGATCATCGAACCACTGCGGATGCTGTTCAAGGACGAAGTCCGTAAAGCTGGTCTGGAACTCGGTATTCCGGAACATCTGGTCTACCGTCAGCCGTTTCCGGGACCGGGACTTGGAATCCGGATCATTGGCGAAGTGACGGAGGAAAAAGTCCGGATCGTACAGGATGCGGATTATATTTACCGGGAAGAGATCGCGAAAGCAGGACTGGATAAAGGGCTGGGACAGTATTTCGCAGGACTGACGAATATGCGGTCCGTTGGAGTCATGGGAGATTTCCGGACTTATGACTACGCAGTAGCATTGAGAGCTGTGAATACCAGTGACTTTATGACGGCGGAGTGCGCGGAGATTCCTTATGAAGTGCTGTTTAAAGTGACGAGCAGGATTATAAATGAGGTGAAAGGAGTTAACCGGGTCGTGTATGATCTGACTTCGAAGCCGCATGGGACGATAGAATTTGAATAGATTGTGGTTGCCGCAAGTCTGGTTTTTGGTTGCCGCAAATCCGGTGTAGAATCGGATTTGCGGCGGTTTACTATAAAAAAGAATATCAGATTATATATTCCATAGTAGTGCCTAGGTAAAGGTTGAAGTAGATAGTGCGACCTGGAATTTTAAATTTCAGGTGATTAAAATGATATATGTCTACACAACAAAACAGGATTCTGAAAACTGGATCCTGCAGAATGACTGGTATTTTAATCTGTATACCAGTAATGAAGATTTTTCGGAGGAAGAGAAGAAGATCATTGAGATGATCGATCATGCGAGGCTAACAGAGGATAAACATATTGAGACAAAATATGGTCTGGGAACACTGCGGAATCTTTCCAGTGGATGTAAGACGTTGTTGAATGTTATGAAGAATCCGGGGAAAGTCGTTAATATAGAGGAATGCGGGAAGAATGTGCTGGATGTGTTGTTTTCCATGGACGATATTCATGTATATCTATCCAGACCGGAACGCATTCATATTGATAAAAATACAGAGATCTGTTTTGATCAAAAGGATATTGTTGTGGGACTTCAGGGTTTTGAACAGTGGTGGACAGAGGAATACGCAAGGAGGGATTTGGATGATCTATAGTTCTATAAATTTTCAGGCTGCTCCATTTTCGTATTCTCTGGAATTTGCTGATCGGATTACGTTGGTCCGTGGGGACAGTGCGACTGGAAAGACATATCTGTATCAGATGCTGGAGGACCTGCGACTGACAGAGGAATACCACGCGATAAAACTGTATAACTATAAGTCGGAAGATTTTCATGAGAACCTTCTTAAGTGCAGGGACAGATTTATCGTCATTGATAATGGTGACCTGCTTTTGAATAATGAAGACCGCCGGTTCATCAATTTTGAATCCAGCAACCAGTATATGCTTTTTCTGAGAAATTGCGATGGCTTAAATTTATCTGCAGATAGTTTTATGCTTCTTCGTGAAGAGAAATATATGGTTACACTGGAAAGGGAACTGGCAGCAGTATGAAATATCTTTGGACAGAAGACACAGGAGCGGGGTTTCACTACTGGCAATTGATGAACGAGTACCTCTTTCAGAATGAGTATGTGGTAGAAAGCAAAGGAAGCAATCAGGGGCTTCTGGATGCAGTCAGGGCATTGATTCCTGAAAAAGAGGATGTATATTTTCTGGCATTTGATCTTGTTTATGACAATATGGATATTGTCAATAAATATCTAGAATTACAGAAAGCGGTCAGAGCGTATCCGGAGCAGATCATAATTCTGGATATGCTCTGTTTTGAATATATAATACTGGCTTTTGACAGACTGATCGAATGGACAGGTACAGGGAAGACAGACAAAATTGCCATACGAAAGGACATTTTGTCAGCAATCAAGGACCATCGTATTCATCTGGAAGAAATATCTGGTCAGAAAACAAGAGAATATCTTATGAAATTTAAGCGTTTCTCGACAGAAAGGGTACTGAAAGCGATTGTCAACGAATTGACGGAAAATGACATGTGGCAGATTAAAGGAAAGCTTATGGGAAATTGCTGGTATCAGGATTGTTGCCCGGCAGAAAATCCGGATAAGAAAAGATGCAGAATGGATCCTGGAATGTCTGGTGCAGAGAAAATAACAGAACTTTTCAAAGCTGCGGTGACACAGGAGTTGATAAGGGGTATGCCATAAAACGAAGCCATGCCGGCCTGCCAGGGGCGGTGTTAGCCGTTCATTTATCCTTGACAGGTTGGTGGGACTTTGCTATTTAGCGGAGAAGCCATGTACAGACCTCTTACGTATGAGAAGCTTAATGACTTGAAAAGGCGGAAACAAGATTTGTAAATTTAGCATAAATTATGTAGTATTGACATAAAATTTTAATGGAAAGTTTTATTGACTTTCCTCTTTGCGCTTGTTAGAATGTAGGTACAAAGAAAGTTTACCACTGACCGATATGTGGTATATAAATGGTCGGGTTGAAAGTTTACCGCTGACCAATATGCGGTATATAAGTGGTTGGGTCGAAAGTATAGTCCTTCGCCGCAAGGTGGGGGACTTTTTCCATAGTGAGGTTGGAACAAGTGAAAAAACAGGATTTTATATTATAAAGGACAGGTTTTTTGAGGATATGTCTGATCCGTATCTCAAAGGCAACAAGGCAGGAAATAGACCACACTATTATTGCTTTGAAGATACAAGCAGAGGAATTTACTGGATGATACCTTTGTCCAGCCGGATTGATAAATATAAGCGAATTGTGGAGAAGAAAGAAAAAGCTGGAAAGTCCTGTGACATTATCCATATTGCGAAATTAGATGATAGTAGACAGAGTGCATTTTTGATACAGGATATGTTTCCAATAACAGGTGAATACATAGAGCGAGAATATACAATAGCCGGAAATCATCTGATGTTGACAAGTGAGCATACCGCTAAAGAGATTGAACAGAAAGCAAAAAAGGTTATGGGTATGCTGAAGCGTGGTGTGAAATTTATGCCAACGCAGCCCAATGTGATAGCTATGTTAGAAATGTTGAGACAAGTCAAATAATTCTTCTTTTAGGTGTACTAATTACATGGTGCTGGCACCATGCAGATGTAACAGTCAAGGAGAAAAAAGGCAGAAACAAAAGATTGAGAGGTCGTTGGAACGATAAGGAATTTAGGTTGATGGAGGTAAAAAGTGAAACGCTGCATTGTAGTAACCGATATAGTCGCATAATAACTATCAGA
>CAMWMT010000095.1 GCA_947175375.1 uncultured Clostridiaceae bacterium
GAGACGGACAAAACCGATTCACTGTCCGATACATTCCATACGAGCGCTTATCATACAGCCGGGACTGCACTTCCCGACAGCCCTTTCCAGTTCGATACTTCCACACGAGCCCTTATCACACAGCCGGGATTGCACTTCGCGACAGCCCTTTCCTATTTCAGCAGATTCTTCTCGCAGGCTTCAAACAGCCCGTTGATATAAGCGGCGCCGAGAGCCCGGTCATACAGTCCGTAGCCCGGTTTTCCGGTTTCTCCCCAGATCATCCTTCCGTGGTCAGGACGGACATATCCATGGTATCCGTTTTCCACTAGGGCTTTGACGATCTCATACATATCAAGAGAACCGCAGTCAGTCAGATGGGCGCGTTCCTCGAAGGAACCATCTTCCATGATCTTCACATTGCGGATATGCATGAACGCGATGCGGTCCATCGCGGCATATTTTCGTACCATGGCAGGGATATCATTACTTTTGGCACAGCCAAGGCTTCCGGTACAGAGGCAGAGACAGTTGGCTGGGCTGTCGACGAGCTTCAGGAACCGGTCCAGATTCTCCTCACAAGTGATGATCCTAGGAAGTCCGAAGATCGGGTAGGGCGGGTCGTCCGGGTGGATGGTCATCCGAACGCCGCATTCCTCTGCGACAGGAATGACTTTCTTCAGGAACCGCTCCAGGTTTGCCCAGAGACCTTCCTCGCCGATCTCGCCATATGCTGCGATCAGTTCCCTTACTTCTTCCTGTGTATAGCTGGAATCCCAGCCGGGAAGGTGAATGTCATCCTTCAGAGGGTCCAGTCCGCGCATCTGATCCCAGTACATGACCAGACTGGTGGAACCGTCAGGAGCCTTCTTATCCAGCTGTGTGCGGGTCCAGTCAAAGACCGGCATAAAATTGTAGGTTACACATTTTACGCCATATCTGGCACAGCGGCGGATATTCTCACAGTAGACATCCAGAAGCTCTTCCAGATTGCCCCGGCCGAGCTTGATATCCTCGGATACCGGAATGGATTCCACGACATCAAAGACCAGGCCATGGCCTTCACACTGCTGTTTCATCTTTGCCAGGCTTTCCTCCGGCCATACCTGGCCGGGCTTTACATCATAGACAGCAGATACGATACTTTTCATGCCGGGAATCTGGCTGATATATTCCAGAGAGACCGGGTCGCTCTCTCCATACCAACGGAATGATAATTTCATGATTTATTTACCTCCAGTCTGAAATCATATGTCATATGCTATATGCGGTTGTTCTGTTACATCGCCAGTACTTCGTTCCATTTCTCCTCTGCGACCGGGATGCCGTTCGCCAGATGGTCACGGCGCGCGCGATGCTCGCCTTCGCCCGGGCAGCGGACTTCGCCGCCTTCGTGTACCGGTTTGGCACTCTTCACGTCTGTCGCGATGGCATCTACGATCGAATCAGTCACGGAAGCATCCTGGAACCTGGACGGGTCAATGGCGATCATCACCTGGCTCAGGCCGATCTCATCTCCGAAGGTTCCGATCTTTGATACGGAATTTGCATTGGTCAGTACGGTCGCAATCATATCTAACAGGATGGACAGCCCGCTGCCCTTCCAGTAGCCGATGGGAAGCATGCGCCAGGATTTTTCAATAGCGCCCGGATCGGTCGTCAAATTGCCATCTTCGTCATAGCCGCCTACAACTGGGAGCTGCTTTCCAGCCAGCCGGGTTGTCTCCAGCTTTCCATAACTGAACTGGGAGAGCGCGCAGTCGATCATGATATGCTCTCCGTTGGAGCGGGGAACTGCCATGATCGGTGGGTTGTTGCCGATGCATCTCTCCTTAGCGCCCCATGCCGGCATATTCGGCATAGTGTTTGACCAGCAGATTCCGATGCAGCCTGCATCCGCCGCCTGCCAGCCATAAGTGCCGCCGCGCATCCAGTGGTTGTTATTGCCCAGAGCGACCATACCGATGCCGAACTGCTTTGCCAGTTCAATGGCCCGATCCATGGCGCGCTTGGCATTCAGAGGACCGAAGCCGCGGTGTCCGTCCCAACGCTCAATGGCGCCCATAGAAGCTGTGCATTCTGCCTCGGCGGAAGGATCGATTCCTCCTTTTCTCAGATAATCGACGACTACCGGAAAACGGTTTAGTCCATGGCTGAATACTCCTGCCAGACTGTTCTGTGCAAAGATCTCGGCAGCATCATGGGCACGGTCCGGCGAAAAACCATATTTTGTCAGTACACGCTCAAATTCTCCCAGCATCGTTTCATAAGGTACACGCATTTTCTTATCCTCCATATCTTTTTCTGATCTTGCAGAATCCTGGTATCGGGTATTGGTAACAGTTAACCGTGAAATCGGGACTCTAGGCATCTGATCCAGGATCGCAAAAGTTTTGCAATCGATTGCGAAATATAACAGATGTCAGGAGCTCTCACGTTCAATGACTTCTGTAAACAGCATGAGTTTACGGCTCAGGGCCTTTTGTTCAAAAGCATCCAGAAGCAGTCGGGCGGAACTTAAGCTGACTTCAGCCAGTTTATTGTCCAGCGTAGACAGAGTCGGTGAGCATACCAATCCATAGACAGAATTATCGACGCCGACCAGGGCGATGTCTTCCGGAACCCGAATCTTTCTGGACTGCAGTTCCTGAAGGCAGCCGATAGCCAGTGCATCTGTAGAACAAAGGATTCCATCCGTGTCCGGCATCTTTTGAAGGATTTCTTTTGCTGCTTCGCGCCCGCGGGCAATGGAAGCGATGGGATTCGTATCCATTCCGGGAGCATAGACGGTATGTGCTTTGCCATCTCCCAGTCCGGCTCGCTGCATGGCTGTGCAGAAACCCTGCAGTTTATGCAGATTGGCAGGAGTGGGCACATCCATCAGATAGGCCAGATAGCGCCGGTTTTTACGGAGCAGCAGAGCGACACAGTCTTCGGTTCCCCGTTCTTCGTCAATCAGCACGCTGTAGGCATTAGGCAGGTCCAACATGCCGTTCACGATCACGACAGGAACCTCTGGCAGGTGGCGCCGGATCGCATTTCGTACTTCGTCTGCGCCAAACATGGAACCGATCAGAATGACGCCCTCTACCCGGCGCTGTTCCAGAATTTCAATATATTTGGCTTTCTGGCAGGGATCTGCTCCGGTACTGAAGGTGATACAGGTATACCCGTGACGGGTCATCTCCTGTTCGATGACGTAGACGGACTCTGTGTGATGGGAGACACGGATATCCTCGATTAGGATGCCGATAAAACGTGAAGCCTGAGTGACCAATCCGCGCGCGGAGATATCAGGGGTATAACCGCTCTCATCCAGCAGTTTCTGGACGCGTTTGCGAGTGGACTCCCGGATGCCTGGCTTATTGTTGATGACCCGGGACACGGTACTGGCGGATACGCCGGCCTTTTTAGCGATATCATAGATTGTCATGTGATCTTCCTCCTGCTGCTGAATATCTGCCTGCATTATATCAATCCTGTTTCGAAATGACAATGGGAAACAGGGTGAAAGCAAAAGAAACAGCCTGACCGGGGAAGATTTCCCTTGTCAGGCCGCTATGTATTCTTATTGAACTGCTAATGTTCAATGAGGTACAATTCCTGGTACAGATCAGTTTTTAGAACAGTCCCGGGAAGAAGGTTGCCGGAATTGCCAGCCACAGATCCGGGAACAGTACCAGCAGCATCAATACGACGATAGAAGACAGGAAATAAGGAAGTGTTCCCTTAAATGCATCTTCGATCGTAATACCACTGATGGATGATGCAATCAGCAGACACAGGCCATAAGGCGGAGTTACCAGACCCAGAGCCAGGGTAACTACGATGATCAGGCCCAGGATGATCGGGCTGATTCCAAGAGCAGTAGAAGACGGCAGAATGATCGGAACGAACAGGATCATTGCCGGAACCGCATCCATAAAAGTACCTACAAACATGAAGAACAGCACAACCACGATGAGGAACATCAGTTTTCCGCCGCTCATGTTGGTAAAGAACTGCTGCACGATCACATTCAGCTGATAATAGCTTAACAGCTCGCCCAGCGCGTTTGCCGTAGCCAGCGCGAACAGGGACAGGGAAGAAGCTTTCATGGTATCAATCAAAATTCTGGGCAGGTTCTTCACTTTGATCGTTCTGTAGAAGAACATACCGACGATCAGCGCATAGATACTTGCAAACGCCGCAGACTCGGTCGGGGTGAAGAGGCCGCTGACGATACCGCCAATCAGGATGATCGGAGTAAGCAGGGCGGGAAGCGACTGATAGACCAGGTGAAGCGCTTCTTTGACCGGTACACGCTCGCTCTTCGGGAAGTTTTTCTTCTTGGAATACATTTTAACAACTGCCATCATAGCCAGACCCAGCAGGATACCGGGAACCAGTCCGGACATGAACAATGCGCCCGTACTGACATTGGCAATACCTGCATATACCACCATCGTGATACTCGGAGGTATAATGGAACCAAGGGTAGAGGAAGCTGCCGTAACACCTACAGAAGTACCTTTATCATATCCCTGTTTCTCCATGGACGGGATGAAGATCTTACCAACGCCTGCCGTATCTGCCTGGGAAGATCCGGAGATACCAGCGAAGATCATGGACACCAGGACGTTGGAATAAGCAAGGCCGCCGCGGAAATGCCCGACCAGCGCGTTACAGCAGTCGATCAGCTTTTCTGTGATCTCGCCTTCGTTCATCAGGTTTGCTGCGAGGATGAAAAGCGGCACTGCCAGCAGCGTGAAGCTGTTCAGACCATTGAACATCTTCGTAAATACAACGGAATTCGGAATCGCTGGTAAAGAAGCGATACCGACAAAGGATACGACGCCAAGGCCGAACGAAATCGGCACGCCCATCGCTATGAAAAGGATGAACATAATAACCAGTAATGCACCCATTATTTATTTCCTCCTTTCGCAATATTGCCAATCTCATCAATGATCTGGAACACCAGATAGATGGTGGAAGTAACGCCGCAGAGCGGAAGACATACCCAAGTCGGTCCTCTCTTAAGAGACGGAACACTGGTCCAGGTATAATTCCAGAACTGTTTAGTCACCTGGATTCCATAATAAACCATCAGGATGGAAAAATACAGCATGATAAGAGATATAATGATCGCCAGTATACTCTTCATTTTCTCGTTCTTCAACATATCGCTGACGGAAGTAAACGCGAAATGGCGTTTTTCATAAACCATAGCCCCCGCGCCCATAAATACGGCCCAGATAAAGGAATACATGGATACCTCGCTGGTCCAGGTAGTTGCGATTCCCAGATAACGGCATACGATCTGGTATACAACTACAAGAAGGAAGATCATCAGAAAGAATCCGCCGATTGCAATCTGGATCTTTTGTAACATTTCTATTGCTTTCCGCATTCTTTGTTCTCCTTACCATTCATTAAAGGCAAGCATCTTAACACTTTTTTAGCAAGCCCCCGGACGAAACAACAGCCACCCTGTCCTGCAGGTGACTGTTGTGTCCTCTTTGAATTACTTCTTAAGACTTATGATACATTTCATTGCCTGCAAATCTTTTTATTGAGCTGCCGCGCGGATCATCTCCAGCTGCTCAGTCATGCCGTTGGAAGCTGCGAATTCATCCTGGATCGGCAGAGCCAGTGCTTTAAATGCGTCGATGTCAACATCTTCGAAGTTCGTAACGGTAGCGCCGTCAGCAATAACTTTCTCCTTGGAGGATTCGAACATCTCATATACAACTTTACGCTCTTCTTCTGTTGCAGCCTTAACTGCTTCGTCGATCCAGCCTTTCTGCTCATCGGTCAGGCTGTCATAGAAGGAACCGCTCATCAGAAGCAGACGGGTCGTATAATCGTGATGGGTCTCTGTGATAAACTTACCATTATCGGTTTTGTGATGCTCTTTCAGCATGAAGCTTGTATAGTCATTCTCTGCAGAATCTACAACGCCCTGCTGAAGCGCCTGATACAGTTCGCCCCATGCCACGTCGGTCGGAATTGCTCCGCATGCCATCCAGAAGTTCTGCTGTACCTGGGAATTCTGTGTACGGATGGTCATACCCTTCAGATCATCCGGCTTGGTTACCTGTTTCTTGCCATAGTAGTCACGTACAGAGGAGGACCAGTAGGACATGATACGGAAACGGTTGCTAGTCTTCTCGGTAACGATACTCTTCATGGAATCGCCGAACTCACCGTCCAGACAGGTCTCCCAGTGATCAAAGCTGTCAAACAGATAGTTCAAGGAGAAAATATCCACTTCCGGAACACCGATAGAAGTCATGAATCCCGGAGAAGCGACTACCATGGAAGCTGCACCCATCTCCAGCTTCTCGATCAGCTCGGATTCATTCTCACCCAGAGTTCCCTTATGTACGGTTACTGAGATCTTGCCGCCGGAGATATCTTCGACGACTTCTTTGAATTTGTCCATACCATAGGAGTATGGGTTGTCTGCAGAAGTCTGGTTAGATGCGATGATCAGATTCAATTCTGCTGCCCCGCCTGTGCTGCCACTATCTGCTGCCGGTGCGGTCGTTGCTGCGCCGCCTCCGCCTCCGCATCCTGCGAGAGATGCGACTACCATGGCTCCTGCCAATAACAGTGCTAATTTCCTTTTCATAATGATTTCTTTCCCTTCTTGTTATTTTATGGTCTTTTGTGGGATACCCGCAAAATGTAACCTTACTGAATTCTATCATAGTTTTTGCCGAGTTTCAACTCTTTTTTCCGGTTTGTTTTATGCATTTTGTTCATGATTTTCCTTTATTTCGGAAATCTGGCTACTGGACAGGAGAAAAATTAACGGAAACTTTGCAGATTGTGGTTTTGCCGGGTTCTGACAGTACGGCATACCGGCGGCAGGCGCGAATGTGGGGAAGAGACGGCGCTGAAAAACGGGATCATTTTATGACAGTTTTCAGAAAAGATTGACAAAGTAAGGAAAGAGATGTTTAATAAAAGTAGTATTAGGCAGCCAGAAGCTGTCTGTCATCTTATATTTCAGGAGGGTAAAAATGGCAGTTTTAGACAGATTTTCACTGGAGGGAAAAGTAGCGCTCGTGACAGGCGCATCACATGGGATCGGCTTTGCGATCGCGTCTGCATATGCACAGGCCGGTGCGACGGTGATCTTTAACGGTACCAGTCAGGAGCGAATCGATAAAGGCATCGCCGCTTACAAAGAGCTGGGGCTTGAGGTTCATGGGTATGTATGTGATGTGACGAAAGAGGATCAGGTAAATGAACTGGTTGCGAAGATCGAGAAGGAGATCGGCGTGATCGATATTCTGGTCAACAATGCAGGTATTATCAAACGGACTCCTATGTGCGAGATGACAGCGGATGAGTTCCGTCAGGTGATCGACGTGGATCTGAATGCGCCATTTATCATGTCGAAGGCGGTGATTCCGTCCATGATCAAGAAAGGACATGGAAAGATCATCAATGTCTGCTCCATGATGAGCGAGCTTGGACGTGAGACCGTATCCGCATATGCGGCGGCAAAGGGCGGACTGAAGATGCTTACGAAGAACATTGCTTCCGAATACGGTGAATTTAATATCCAATGTAATGGTATCGGACCTGGATACATCGCGACTTCTCAGACTGCTCCGCTTCGGGAGGTACAGCCGGATGGATCAAAACATCCGTTTGATCAGTTCATCACCGGAAGAACGCCTGCCGCAAGGTGGGGAGATCCGGAAGATCTTCAGGCACCGGCAGTGTTCCTTGCATCAGATGCGTCGGATTTTGTAAACGGACATATTCTCTATGTGGATGGCGGCATTCTTGCCTACTTTGGCAAACAACCAAAATAATCATTGGTAAATATTTTTGCATAATAAAACGGCACTGTCTATGGGGAAGACAGTGCCGTTTTCCGGTCAAAATCCTTTACGATCCTGCGGATTAGAAGATGGAGGTAAGGCTTCAGCTCTTCAATACCTGAGGGATCCTGATAGAGGATGGCATTATAACTGGTGCCTGCGACCAGTTCGATGATCAGATAGATGATGATCTCCGGATTGTCGAATTGGCAGCCGGAGCGGGCGACCATCTGTGTATAGATCTCTTTGGCGGAGACCCCGTCCGGGAGTCTTTCTTCTGTCATGGAATTTCGGAAGATCCCCCAGCTCAGATGCTTGGAGAGGAAGAACAGCAGAGATTTGTCTTCTTCCAGGGCATGTAAGATTTCGTCCGTCAGGAAGATAAACTGTTCATCCAGCTCGGTGATCTCCGTCTGGTTCAGCTTCACCCAGGCATTTTGGAACAGCTGGGTCGCCTTGGACGCAATCAGTC
>CAMWMT010000096.1 GCA_947175375.1 uncultured Clostridiaceae bacterium
GAGTATCGCCTTGCCAAGGCGAGGGTCGCGGGTTCGAATCCCGTCTCGTGCTCTTTTTATTGGGACGGAAACGTTGATCTTGCAATGTTTCCGTCGTTTTTTATATTTGCAAGTCTGAAGACAGTTGAAGACATCGTTGCAATCTGCTCCGGATATGTTAGAATAAACAAGTACATGAAAGAGGTGGCATATGAAGATCCTGCTTGCGGCAGTTAATGCAAAATATATCCACTCCAATCTTGCCGTATACAGTCTGAAAGCGACAGCGGCTCCTTTGGGAGTACAGGTGGAGATTGGAGAATATACAATCAATCAAAAGACAGATGATATTTTAAAAGATCTATACAAAAAGCAGCCGGACATGGTTGCTTTTTCCTGCTACATATGGAACCGTCGGATGGTAGAGGAACTGATCCGGGAGCTTCCGAAAGTGCTGCCAGGTATTCCTCTGTGGGCAGGGGGACCAGAAGTGACTTATGCTGCCCGGGAGTTTCTGGAAGCATGCCCGGAGGCCGCAGGAGTCATGCGGGGCGAAGGAGAAGAAACCTTTTGCCGGCTGGTAGCATATTATATAGAAGGGAATGGAACGCTCTCCGCAATCCAGGGGCTTACCTGGCGGGAAGAAGATGGTCAGATCCGCGAAAATGAGGCAGTGGAACCAATGGATATGGACCGGATTCCTTTCGCATATGAGAATCTGGAGAGATTTGAACACCGGATCCTATATTATGAATCCAGCAGAGGCTGTCCGTTTCGGTGCAGTTACTGTCTGTCTTCCATTGATCATCAGGTTCGCTTCCGAAGCCTAGAGCTGGTAAAAAAAGAGCTTTCCATATTTTTGGAAGCTCATGTCCCGCAGGTAAAATTTGTGGACAGAACTTTTAATCTGGATCATGGCCGGACCATGGAGTTGTGGCGGTGGATGATGGAACATGACAATGGAGTCACGAATTTTCATTTTGAGATCGGGGCGGACCGGCTTTCAGAAGAAGAGCTGAATCTCATGAGTCGAATGCGTCCGGGGCTGATTCAGCTGGAGATCGGTGTCCAGTCTACCAATGAAGATACGATTCATGAGATCGACCGGACCATGGATCTGGAACGGTTGAAAACAGTGGTTCAGAAGATCAAAGAGTTTCATAATATTCATCAGCATCTGGATCTGATCGCCGGACTTCCCGGGGAAGATCTGGAAAGCTTCCGGCGTTCCTTTGATGAGATCTATGCCCTGGAGCCGGAACAGCTGCAGCTTGGATTTTTAAAGGTGCTCAAGGGATCAAAGATGTATGAGAAAGCTTCTGATTACGGAATCCTTTGTCATAACGAGCCGCCCTATGAAGTGCTGAAGACAGACTGGCTTTCCTATGAGGAGATCCTTCTGTTAAAAGGTGTGGAGGAGATGACAGAGGTCTACTATAACAGCCACCAATTTGAACAGACTCTTAAGAAAGTGCTTGAAAGGTATGAATCTCCATTTGATTTCTTTCATGAACTTGCGGTATATTATGAAGACAAAGGATATCATCAGATTCATCATTCTCGTATGGCAAGATATGAGATCCTGCGTGAATGGCTGCAGCAGAAGGGATGGATGAGCGCAGTCTTTGACCAGTGCATGATCTATGACCTGTATGCCCGGGAGCATCTGAAGAGCCGTCCGTCTTTTGCGACAGATCTGCGTCCTTACCGTCAGCAGTTGAAGGAATACGAAAAGGATTATGGAAAACAGGTTCACGTCGAAGTATTTTTATGTGAGGACGGGCCGCGCTATGTGCTGTTCGATTATCAGAAGCGGGACCCTCTTACAAAGGAAGCGCATGTGGAGGTATTGCATTGACGAAGAGAACAAAGGAGATCCTGAATCTGCTGGATGAGCAGTATGGGACAGAATATATCTGTTATCTGAATTATGAGACTCCGTGGCAGCTTCTGATCGCCACCATACTGAGCGCCCAGTGTACCGATGCCAGAGTGAATCTTGTGACAAAGACGCTTTTTCAGAAATATGACACGTTGGAAAAATTTGCGTCTGCCAGTCTGCCGGAGTTGGAAGAGGATATCCGCTCCACTGGTTTCTATCACAATAAGGCGAAAAATATCATTGCCTGCACCAAAAGACTGGTTGAGGTATATCATGGGAAGGTTCCGAGTGATCTGGAGGCTCTGACTTCTCTGGCTGGTGTTGGCAGAAAGACGGCAAATGTGATCCGCGGAAATATCTATCATGAACCCAGTGTGGTCGTGGATACTCATGTGAAACGAATCTCCAGAAAACTGGGACTCACGAAAGAAGAAGATCCAGAAAAGATCGAGTATGACCTGATGAAAAAGCTTCCGAAGGATCACTGGATCCTGTGGAATATCCATATTATTACATTTGGGAGGACCATCTGCACGGCGAGAAGCCCAAAGTGTCAGGAATGTTTTCTGACCAGATACTGTAAAGGATACAAAAAAGATGATAAGTGATTACATAGCGGTGGATGTGGAGACAACAGGCCTAAATCCGGTAAGGGATAAGCTCCTGGAGATCGGAGCGGTAAAGGTCTGTCAGGGAAAGCCCATAGAGACCTATAACGTTCTGATCAATACAGAGCTCCCGGTACCTGCGAGAATACAGGAACTGACAGGAATTACGGATGAGATGCGAAAGACCGGAGAAAAAGCAGGAAAAGCCATCCAGGAATTTATCAGATTCAGAGGAGATCTTCCGGTAGTGGGCCATAATGTGATCTTCGATTTTGGATTTTTAAAACAGACCGCAGTGAATGAAGGCTGTTCCTTTGAGGCAGAGGCGTTAGATACGCTGAAGATCGCCAGGAGAGTTCTTCCCGGACTTCCGTCGAAGTCACTGGGCGCCATGTGTTCCTATTACGGAATCGACCCGGGAAATGCGCATCGGGCATTGGACGATGCCTGTTCCGCGCATGAACTTTTAAAAAAGATGTGGGAAGAATTCGGTCAGGCAGACCCAGGGGCATTTCTGCTTCAAAAGCTTGAATATATAGCAAAAAAACAGAGCCCGATTACAAAAGCACAAAAAGGATACTTGAATGATCTGGTGAAATATCATAAAATAGAGTTGAATACCCGGATTGAGGATATGACAAAAAGTGAGGCTTCCCGCATGATCGATCATATTATTTCGCAGTATGGGAAGATTCGGTGGTAGAAAGGACGGGATAAGATGAATTTTTATAATGATAAAACGCGGAGAAAGATAGCGGCGGTGATTGTTGTGGTACTAGTGCTTGCCATGGTACTTCCGCTTCTGTTATCTGCTTTGTGATCTGGAGGAGAAGAAAGATGAAAAAGTATATGAAGAAACTGTGTGTTGGAGTCTGCCTGTTTCTGCTGTGTGCAGGGATGCCTGTGTTTGCAGAAGAAGCGACGATCCTGAATGGTGTGAAGATTGACGGTGTAGATGTCTCCGGAATGACCCGGTCAGAAGCGGTCACGGCTCTTAAGGCTTATGAAAAAGAGGTGGGAGAACAGACGCTTGTCCTGAAGATCGGAGATGAAACCGTGGAAACTGATCTTTCCAGCCTTGGCATTTCCTGCAGTGAAACAGATGCTGTGAACGAAGCGATGGGGATTGGCAGAACCGGTAATATTGTAAAGCGATACAAGGATCAGAAGGACTTGCAGCACAGTGGAAAAGAATTTTCACTGAGCTGGACAGCAGATGAGAAGCTTGTGAAGTCCTTTGTAGAGGAAAACTGCACGGTATTTGACCGGGAAGCAGAAAATGCATCCCTGAGCCGTTCCAACGGAGAATTCCAGTTCGTGTCAGGTAAGCAGGGGCTTGTGTTGGATGTGGCTAGTTCTGTACAGACGATCATGGAATATGTGGCTGACAGCTGGTCTCCGCATTCTACGGACAGCACGGTGGAACTGAAGACAAAGATCACGGAACCGGAAGGAAGCGCAGAGGAACTTGCGAATGTAACAGACCTTCTTGGAAGCTTTACGACTAGCTTTTCCACATCAAGTTCCAACCGGTGCATGAATGTCAGCAGTGGCGCGGAGCATATCAATGGAACGGTTCTGTATCCGGGTGAGAGCTTTTCTACTTATGAAACTGTGTCACCGTTTACGACAGAGAACGGATATGCCATGGCAGGTTCCTATCTGAACGGCGAGGTCGTTGATAGCATGGGAGGCGGCATCTGTCAGGTGTCCACAACTTTATATAATGCGGTGCTCCGGGCGGAACTGGAGGTAACGGAGCGTTCTCCGCATTCCATGACGGTCCATTATGTAGAGCTGTCCGAAGATGCGGCGATTGCAGGTACCTATAAGGATTTTAAATTTGTAAATTCTACCTCATATCCCATCTACATAGAAGGATATACAACATCAGATAAGAAGATTACATTTAATATCTATGGAAAAGAGACCAGAGACAGCAACCGGACCATTTCCTTTGAGAGCGTGAAGGTCAGTAATGTGGGAGGCGGCACGGTGCTGACAGAAAACGGCGGCCTGCCCCTTGGCTATAAATCTGCATCCAAAGGGCAGCAAGGATATGTGGCGGAGCTCTATAAGATTGTAAAGGTAAATGGAGTCGAGACAGAGCGGATTAAAGTGAACAAGAGTAACTATAAAGGAAGTGACCGGGTAGTGACTTACGGTACGGCAGGAGATCCGGTACTGGCCGAGAATCTCAGGGCAGCGATCGCGCTTCAGGATGAGGCGCTGGCGGATGCGAACATAGCAGGTGTCGTTCCCGCGGCTCCTGAACCTGCACCTGCGCCGGCAGAATAGAGAAGGTGGACATATGGAGATAGGAAAGGTTCCTGAGAATGTACTGAAGCGTGCCATATTCAGACAGATCCATACGAAACGCAGGGAAGTTCTGGTCGGGGCTGGCGTGGGAGAGGACTGTGCGGCAGTACAGCTAGCGCCTGATGAAGTGTTCGTGCTTTCTACCGACCCCATTACAGGATCAACAAAGGATACCGGAAGACTGGCGGTCCAGATCACTGCTAATGATCTGGCCAGTGCAGGAGCAGAACCGGTTGGAATCCTTCTAACCGTCCTTCTTCCGCCTTCTGCAGATGAACCCTTGATTAGAGAACTGATGCAGGAGGTAGAGAGTGCCTGCGAGGAACTCCATATACAGGCTATGGGAGGCCATACAGAGATCACGGCAGCAGTGAATCAGCCTTTACTTTCTGTGACAGGTGTTGGAAAGGTAAAAAAGAACTGCCTTGTGACGACCGGAGGCGCAAGGCCGGGGGATGATGTCGTAGTATCCAAGTGGATCGGTGTGGAAGGGACTTCAATCATTGCAAAGGAGAAGGAAGAAGAACTTCTGAAACGTTTTCCACGCTCTCTTGTAGAAGAGGCTAAAGGATTTGACCGGTATCTTTCCGTTGTGCCGGAAGCAGCCCTTGCAGTGAAGTCCGGTGTCAGTGCCATGCATGACGTGACGGAAGGTGGGATCTATGGCGCTCTGTGGGAGCTGGCAGAGGCGTCTGGCGTCGGGCTGGAGATCGACCTGAAAGCCATACCGATTCGTCAGGAAACCGTGGAGATCTGTGAATATTACCGGCTAAATCCATATCAGCTCATATCTAGCGGCTGCATGCTGATGACTTCTGCAGACGGACATCAGCTAGTCCGCGTATTAAAGAAAGCCGGGATACCAGCAACGTTGATCGGACGCTGCGTAGAAGGAAAAGCGAAGAAGATCATAAACGGCGAAGATGAAGCATATCTGGAACGACCAAAGACGGACGAGCTGTATAAGATCTATGAGAGTCATTGAAGGACAACGGTTCTTAACAAAAACGGTCTGCTCAGCATGAGCTTCGTAAAAAGGAACGGCGGCAATCGAGAGGAGAGAACGGAGTATGGCACTGAACGTCGTGCTGTATGAGCCGGAGATACCGGCTAATACGGGAAATATTGGTAGGACCTGTGTGGCGACCGGGACCAGACTGCACCTGATCGAGCCTCTGGGGTTCCGGCTTGGGGAAAAGGAACTTCGAAGGGCCGGAATGGATTACTGGAAGGATCTGGATGTGTCGGTATATGTGGACTACGAAGATTTTCTTAAGAAGAATCCGGGAGCCAGGATCTATATGGCGACGACAAAAGGTCCTAATGTGTATACCGACGTCCGGTTTGAGCCGGACTGTTATCTTATGTTTGGGAAAGAAAGTGCAGGGATACCGGAAGAGATCCTGCGGGACCATCAGGAAGATGCCATTAGGATTCCGATGAATCCTATGATTCGTTCTCTTAATCTTTCCAATTCCGTTGCGATTGTATTATACGAGGCTTTACGACAGCAGAATTTTGCGCATATGCAGCTGACCGGACAGCTTACAAAATACGAATGGGATTGAACGCGTAAGGATACGGGGAAGATGCAGTAGAGGAGGGGAGTTATGAGAGGAAATATGCGGAAATGGATGATCCGGGCTATATGTCTTATGCTTGCTTTTGGCATGGCAGTTTCTTCTTATACGGCTTATGCAGTAAGCAGGGAGACACAGAGCGAGATCGATCGGTTAAAAGAAGAAAAAGACAAGGCGGAGGCTGATAAAAAGGCTGCAGAACAGGAAAAGGGAAATATCACCAGCCAGAAATCTGCCATGGAGAGTTATCTGAAGGATCTAGAGAAACAGGCCGGCAGTCTAAATGAACAGATCAGTATTCTGGAAAAGGATATCACGGAAAAAGAAGAGGAGATCCGGAAGAAGGAAGAAGAGGTACAAGCTGCAGAAAAAACTGTGAACAGGCAGTATGAAGATATGAAGAAGCGGATTCAGTATATGTATGAGAATGGGCAGGGGAATATGCTGAATTACATGGCATCGGCTCTGACAGGGGATCTTGCGGATGCGCTGAATCAGGCAGAATATGCGGTGCACATCAACCAGTATGACAGGGAGATGCTTGCTGATTATAAAGAAGCAAAGGCAGATCTGGAACGGCAGAAAGAAGAGCTTCTGGAAGAGCAGGAAGCGCTGGCACTGATGAAAGAAGAGACCGAGAAGAAGAAACAGCAGGTAGCCAGCCAGCAGAAAGCAGCCGGATCAAAAATCAGCGAGTTTGATGAACTGCTGGCACAGGTATCCGGAGAAGTCAGCAGCATGGAAGAGCTGATTGCAGAGAAGACGAAGATCCTCAATCAGCTGATTAAAAAGGCGGAAGAAGAAGAGCGGCAGGCCCGTATTGCGGCAGCACAGCAAGCGGCATCCTCCATGGGTGGCGGTTCCATCACAGCCGGAGATTCCCAGATCTCTCATCATGCGGTGGGATTAAGCGATTACGAACTGATGCTTCTCGCAACGATGATCTACTGCGAGGCGGGAAATCAGGGATGGGAAGGACAGACTGCCGTCGGTTATGTGATTATGAATCGAGTGCGCAGTGCTCTGTATCCCAATTCTCTGGAAGCGGTACTCCGGCAGTCCAGGCAGTTTGAGCCGGCAGGTTCCGGTCGTTTTGATCTGGTACTGAAAGCGGAGAGAGATCCGGATATTCCCAATATTGTGACGGAGTCCTGCTGGAATGCGGCGAAAGCAGTTGTAAACGGAACCAGTAATGTGGGAGATTCTCTGTTTTTCCGTACATGGGCACCGGTGCCGTCACTGGTTGAGAATCTGAAAAATGGAGGCGTACCATACTGGATCATCAAGGATCATATCTTCTATTACTACTGGACAAGTTATACGACAGGACAGAAACCTTCTCAGGAACCGGACGAGGATGAGCCGGATGATACAGAAAGCCCAGGCGGAGGTCAGGAGCCGGATGATACAGAAGAACCGGACGAACCCGAAGAACCGGATGATGAAGGGGAGCCGGACGATTCGGCAAATCCTGAGACTCCGGATAGTTCAGATGATCCGGAAGGTCCGGACTCTTCGGAAGATCTGGATGCAAATGAGGGCATGAGAGAATAGAGACATAAAAAGACTATACGAAAAGAAGCTGCTGTAAAATAACAGATTTATGTAATATATGGTGCAGGTTTTCTGCGGGTTATAATCATATATTGCGGTATCGGCTTATCTTACAGTGGCTTCTGGTCCTTACAGATCTGCTTTCAGAAGCGAACATCTGATCAGTGCTTTTCTGTTTGTGCAAAATATAGAACAAACTTATTTAAAAATAGAAAATATACAGCAAAAATTATAAAAAAAGAAAATCAGTAAATAAAATAAAAAAAACTATTTACAAAATGAAAAAAGTATCGTATAATGTCTAAGT
>CAMWMT010000097.1 GCA_947175375.1 uncultured Clostridiaceae bacterium
CCGGCGACCAGTATTGCGACGCAGGCGACCAGAAGTACTAATGAATTCATACCTAACTCTCCCTTCTTTTTTTGTTGGTTTGCGAATATAGTACTTTTTTCAAAATTTTCGCTGTATTATGACCGCTGCGGTTCGCATCGATCCTGCGCTTTGACAGGTCTACCACTGCAACATGGTAATCCATCCAGCCATGCAGCGAAAAATGAAAACTTTTGTAAATGCGGCATTTCTTCAATGCCTTCCTTGCATCCTCATCACAGGTGTCACAGACAAATACCGGTGTGATAAAGGAATACATGTGCCCTGGGCCTATATGCATCAGGCCCATCCCATCCTTATGTACGTAATCCCGCCATTTTTCAAACTGTTCCAGCGTCAGATGCGGGATATTCAGCAAGTACAAGAATTCTTCACAGTCCGCAGCCCAGAGCTCAGCTTTTCTGGACAGGACATACTTCTGTGAGTGCTCAAAAAAATCACAGCGGGCTGTGACTGGAATCTGCTCGTCGTTGAACATGTGGATATTATAATAAGCCTTATAACTCTCAATCAAACGGGCGATCGCCGTCTCCCTCGTATACTGCATCCTGTCTTCCTGTCCTTTATTTTGTATATCCAATATCTGAAAATCCTATAAAAATACACCTTAAAAAATAAAAAAACAATAAAAACTATAAACTTTTTCCTATTATAGTACAGTGCAACAAAGATTTCAAGGTTTTCTTTCAGGAAAATCAATCAAAGTTTTTTCAACAACATCTGAAAGTATTCTGGCAGCGGCGCCTCCACCTCCACATAAGCCCCACTGACTGGATGCACAAGTCCGAGCACCCGCGCATGCAGCGCCTGCCCTTCCAGATGATATGGATTCCTGGAAGAACCATATACGGTATCTCCAAGGATCGGATGACCAATGGAAGCCATATGCACACGGATCTGATGAGTCCGTCCGGTCTCCAACTGACACTCGATCAGCGTATGGCCGGCAAACCGCTGAAGCACCCGGTAATTCGTCACCGCATGTTTTCCGTTCTTTACCCCCGCCGCCATTTTTTTGCGCTCCGTGGGGTGTCTTCCGATTACCGCATCTATGGTTCCCTCGTCTTCTTTCAGCACACCAGTAACGATCGCTGTATATTTACGTGTAATGGAATGTTCCTTCAACTGTTCCGCCACATGATTGTGCGCATGATCATTTTTGCAGATGACAAGCACCCCAGTCGTATCCCTGTCAATCCGGTGGACGATCCCCGGGCGCATTACCCCGTTAATACCGGAAAGCTGTCCCCGGCAGTGATACATCACCGCATTGACAAGCGTTCCCGTCCGATGCCCAGCAGCAGGGTGGACCACCATTCCTTTGGGCTTGTTGACCATCAGAAGATCCTCATCCTCATACAGAATATCCAACGGGATCTCTTCTGCCAGGATCTCTGGCTCCTCCGGCTCTGGAATCTCCACCTCGATCTGGTCTTCCGCCTCAATCCGGTAACTTGCCTTCTCCGTTTTCCCATTGACCCGTACACTGCCCTCTTTAATCAGTTTCTGCAGATAAGAACGGGACTGTTCAGGAAGAACAGCCCCCAGATATTTATCCAGCCTCTCATTCAGAAAGCCTTCCTCCGCTTCCAGTCGTATCAGGCTCATACTTCTCCTTTCTTTGGCCCATCCAGCAGGTGATCCAGGTCTTCATCCTTATAACAGAACAGGATCAGCACTGCAAGAACCACGGTTGCAACACTTACATAGATATCCGCCACATTAACGATCGGAAAATCAATCAGACGAAAATAAAAAAAATCCACTACATAAGACAGCCGCAGCCGGTCGATCATATTTCCCCACGCGCCCGCCAGAATAAAGACCGCGATCAGCCGAAGTGGAAAAAATCTCCCGTCCTCTGATACATGACGGAAAAAATAGAGGGCAGCTGCAAATACCAGCAGGCCGATCAACAGGAAAATCACCTGATGTCCCTGAAGCATGCCAAAAGCAGCGCCTCTGTTCTCCAGATAGTGAAGCTCAAATACTCCATCCCAGATCACAAACGGCTCCTGTCCCTTCAGAAACCGGACCGCCAGTCCCTTGGTCACCTGATCCAGAACGATCAGAAAAAGTGTCAGGACAGTGATCACCCACGGACGGCATAAACGTTTATTCATCCCATCTTCTCCTTATCTGAAACGCTTTCCCTGCAAACATACTGAATGGCCTGCAAAAGTTCTTCGTCCGACAGATCTCTTGCTACATAAGCTTCCCCGATCTGACGAAGCAGTACAAATTTGATCTTTCCTGCTTCCATCTTTTTATCAAGCCTGGTCGTCCTCAGGATTTCTTCCGGCACAAGACCTGATACGCAGGTCGGAAGTCCATAAGCTTTCAGAATCTGTTCTGCCTTTTTGCATTCCTCTTCTGTTATATTTCCCCGTTTCCATGAAAGCCATGCTGCCGCCACACAGCCGACCGCCACACATTCTCCATGGCTTAAGCTGAAATCTTTCAGCTTCTCTATGGCATGCCCTGCTGTATGCCCGAAATTCAGCCAGGCACGGATTCCCTGCTCAGTAGGATCGATCTCTACCACATGCTGTTTGATCCTGCAGCTCTCTGCGACCATATGGAGAATCGCTTCGTACTCTCCCTCCATGATCTCTTCATAATGTTCGCCCAACCAGCCGTAATACCCGCTGTCCTGAATCAGTCCGTGCTTGATGATCTCTGCCATGCCGGATGAAAACTGACGCCTGGGAAGACTTTTCAGCACGCCAAGGTTCATATAGACAAGCCTGGGCATGTGGAAAGCACCCACCATATTTTTATACGCGTCAAAATCCACCCCTGTCTTGCCGCCGATGCTGGAATCCACCTGCGAAAGAAGCGTCGTCGGCACCTGGATGAAATCAATGCCTCTCAGATAAGTGGCAGCCGCAAATCCGGTCAGATCTCCGACCACGCCGCCCCCCAGGGCAACCAGCATATCTTTTCTGTCATATTTCTCAAGGATCAGATGTTCATACAGTTTTCTGACCGTATCCAGGGTCTTGTGTTCCTCCCCTGCCGGAAACACAAAAAGAGAAACACTCTTGCAGCACTGCCGCAGAACCGCCTGAAGCTGTTCTGCATACAGCGCTGCCACCGACGTGTCAGTCACGATACACAACTTTTTATTCTCTGTACCAAGCCCCCCAAGCGCAGCCGGCAGATTCTCAAAATCCGGCTCCAGCCAGATCGTATAGCAGACTTTGTTATCTCTTTTTACATCTATTTTTCTTGTTTTTTTATCCATGTTTCCTCCATCATAAAAATGCAGCTCCTGATGTCCGGGGGATCAGCACTTTGCAGATCATCAGACAACGGGAACTGCTCTTTTGTAACAGTTCTTATACTTTTATACGGTAGGGATATCAAACGCGCCCGAAAGTATATCTTGAAAATCACCGGAGATGTCCACGCTCTTTGGAGTTACAATAAATATGTAGTTGGAGACCTTCTGGAGATTTCCGCCGATCGCATAACAAGAGCCTGATGTAAAGTCTATGATACGCTGTGCCACTTCCACATCCAGCCCTTCAAAATTCAGGACGACCGTGCAGTTGCTAAGCAGAGTATCCGTGATCTCTCTTGCCTCATCAAAAAGCGTCGGCTTAAATACGCATACCTCCATACCATTTCCGGTCTTTCTGGAACGCATGGGCGTAATCCTGGACTGCTGCTTAATAGGCCGGACCTTTCCTGATTCCGATACTACATCATCCTCCATATCGTAATCAAAATCTTTCTCTTTCTTTTTAAAGATATTCCCCCGCCTAGGTCTGTCTTCTTCATAATCATCTTCATAGTCATCATCGTAATCATCGTCATAATCACTGCCAAGATGCATTGTATCCATGATTTTATCTAAAAAGCCCATATTCTCTCTCCTTTACAAGTCGTAATTGCGTTCACCAAATATTCCGGTTCCGACACGTACCATCGTTGCGCCTTCCTCGATCGCAACTTCATAGTCTCCCGTCATTCCCATGGAAAGCACATTCATACTTACATTATCAATGTTTTTCTTTTTGATGTCAACAGCCAATTTCTTTAAAGTACGGAATATCGGCCGATTTTCTTCCGGATCCTCCACATAAGGCGCAATCGTCATAAGTCCGCAGATACATATGTTCGGTAAAAGCGCCGCTTTCCGGACCAGATCTTCCGTATCTTCGGTACGAACTCCGAATTTACTCTCCTCTTCTGCTACATTAACTTCAATCAGGATCTTCACCTGTACGCCCTTTTTCACTGCTTCTCGGCTGATCTCCTCCGCCAGCCGGAGCGAATCGACGGAATGGATCAGTTCTGCCTTGTCTACTACATATTTTACTTTATTCCTCTGCAGATGTCCGATCATATGCCAGTGCAGATCTTTGGGAAGCGCTTCATACTTTTCGCACAGCTCCTGTACCTTATTCTCTCCAAAAGCTTTCGCTCCTGCATCCATCGCTTCGCGGATCATCGAAATCGGTTTTGTCTTGCTTACCGCGATCAAGGTCACTTCTGAGCGCTTTCGTCCACTTCTCTCACATGCTCTTAGTACTCTTTCTTCCACATCCTGATAATTTTCTGCAACCATCTGTTCCACTCCTCATTTATAGATCACTTCATCTTCGTCCACAGCTTCTCCGTTCAGCACGATCCGGTCATAAACGGTCAGGCCATAACTTGTTCCTTCTTCCACCAGCGCAAATTCTTCATTCTGATACAGAATGCTGATCTGGCGAAACTGCGTATAACCTTTATTAATATTATATACTCCCTGCAGAGTACGGCTGGTTCCTACCTGGAAACGGTCTTCGGAATCCGGTTCCACCAGAAAAGTGCCAATCGGCATTTTCGTCTGACCGGTCACCGGATCGGATTCCTTTGGATCAATGTAATAATCCTCTTCATCCGCATAGTACAGGGTCATATCCACAAATTCAACATCCGCCTGTCCGTTTTCATCATAGACCTCCTTCATGAATCCCTTTCCTTCTTCATTTTCCACAAGGAACTTATCGGGAATCAGATAAAAGTCTTTCTCCACAATCGCAGTATTCGGAATCTTTAGACCAGTCTCATCCTCCACCTGGAACTCCACTTCGATATACCTTAGATCAGCGAAACGAACCATGGAATTATTAAAATCTAGTCTTGCACACGGAACTGCTCCTACATGGATAATGGAAAATTCCGCCCAGGCAGTCGTATGATCCCTGCTGAACTCCACTTCCATGAACCTTCGTTCTTCCTGCTGAAAACCGACGGCCTCTTCTTCCGTCAGCGGCACGATCAGACTCCATTTTTCAGACAGTGACAGCTTATAAATCTGTTCTCCCGCCTGAACCAGTTCTTTTTTCAGATTCTGCTTTTCATAAGCAGAGGAATCCAGCATTTCCTCCGTGATATCTTCTACAGCCACCTCTTCATAGCCATCCGTATAATATTCAAGTATCCCGATGTCATTCGCATAGACACGAGAAAACATCGAATCCTCTCCTGTATCTTCCAGGCTGTCCAGCATATTCTGGTTCATCAGATCCATGACGGCCCCGGACAGAGATGTCTGAAAGTCATACACCCTCGAAAAATCCATACTGTCATACTCATTCATATAACTGCGTATGCTGCCCCGAAGGACAGAAAAGTTATCATCTGTCAGATCCACGCTCTGTGCATTCTGCCGAATCTGCGCATTGATATCCCCTTTCTCATCAATCGTATAGATCAGGGAAGAACCAGACACCCGCTCTCCCTCTCTCGCATAGTAACTCACATAGCCGGAAGTCACCGCACTGCAGACCTTTTCCTCACGGACTGCAAATCCTGTATAGGTATGATTTACCGACAAACTGCCTGTATTGACCTCATATCCCGCAATATGTTCGGAGTTCATAGCCATATAACAGATCACACATATATAGACTGCTACTGCACCAAAAAACACAATGTCAATGTTGATTGGTCTCTTTCTCCGTACACTGACAATCTTACTCCTTCTGCGGCGCTGTGCCATCAGCTAATTCCTCCCTGTGCATAATCGAGCAGGGATTTTCTCCCTGCTCGCGCACGGCCCGCATGCTGCGTCAGCAGCAAACTTTCATATGCGGGCCTGTGCATATAGAAAACGGATGTCCTTATTCGGGCATCCGCTGCTATGTATATTTATCCGATCTATCAGATCACCTGATCTCTGACAAATTCCGGTAACTGATCCTTGCTTAACGATACACTGAGCACGATCTTCACCTTAAACTGTTCACTGATCTTATTCAGCTGTGTAAGAGCATCTGTGATATCCTGCCCTTCCAGCTTCGCAATCTTTAAAAATCCATCCAGATACATCCCCTCAAGATCATAATCCTGGGAACAGATGCCGCAGAGAAAACCAATAAACTGGTCTGTATTCTGAATTGGATACTCTGATACATTAATCAAACGAACCTTATTGTTAAGTTCGTGAATATTCTGGGCGGACTTATCCAGGTATACAAGATTGCCTTCTGCCGTCTTCATCGCTTCATGTACGCAATCCAACAGCTTCTTTGTCTTGCCTTCGCCCTTTTCCCCTGTTATTAACTGTACCATAGTTTGCCCTCCTTAGGTTCCTGAGTTTCTCTAATTATACCATTCAGAAAGGCAGAATACAAGAACTAATTGTTCAAATCAGATAAAAAGCTCTGCATCTCCTGATACATCACGCTCCTGTCGCTACAGCCCAGGATGATCGCCACGTAGCGTTGTCCCTGTGCATCCTCAAAGAGCTGTACCAGGCAACATTTCGCCGCCGATGTCGTACCAGTCTTCCCGCCTGCTGCAGACACCCCGTCCGGAACCGTTACATCGCCCTTTGTAAACAGATTCGAACTGGTCCAGGATGCGGTTACTTCTGTCCCGCCTGCCGACAGATAGGTCACATCATAGGACGGCGCTTCTAAAATCTCCAGAAACAAGTCATATTTCATGGCTTCCTGGAACATCAGATACAGATCGTATGCAGTCGTATAATGTTCTTCATCATGAAGCCCGTTCGGATTGACAAAATGTGTATTAGTCGCCCCGATCTGAGCTGCTTTTTCATTCATCAGGGCAACAAACTGATCGATGCTCCCCGCCGTCATCTCCGCGATCACATTGGCGGCATCGTTAGCCGATACGACCAGAAGCCCATACAGAAGCTGGCGAAGGGTCAGTACATCCCCTTCCTTCAGCTTTGCAGTAGACACCCCGCTCTCATGAAAGGTAATGGCTTCCTGACTTACCGTCGTCTGCGCATCCAAGTCTCCCTGTTCCAGGGCAACGAGAGCTGTCATGATCTTGGTCGTACTGGCAGGATAGAGCTTGTCATGAATATTTTCAGCATACAGGATCTCCCTGGTATCGAGATTAAAAAAACAGGCTGCCAGCGCATCGGAAGTCTCTGCCTCAATTGCCCGCACATCTTCATCCGCAACACACAGGTCCTCCGCAAAATAAGAGATATCAGTATCTCCACTCTCTCCCTGAATGCCGAAGCCCGGCCGGTCTGCAGTAAATGTGTTCTCGATCTCCGTATTCCCTGAACATCCGTTCAGAAACATACCTAAGACCAGTACCGTCGAAAAAAGGCTTACTGCACGTTTCAGCCCTTTATTTATACATCTCACGCCACTCCATATCTCCTCTGTCAAGTGATTTTATCAGCAGCTCTGCCGTCGCAAGGTTCGTTGCGATCGGAATATTATGTACATCACACAGATGCACCACATTGTTCACATCCGGCTCATGCCTCTTCGGCTGAATCGGATCACGCAGAAAAATAACCAGATCGATCTGATTATGCTCGATCTGAGCGCCCAGCTGCTGTTCTCCCCCAAGATGCCCAGCCAGAAACTTATGAACGTTCAGATTCGCCACTTCCTCAATCAGACGTCCCGTCGTCCCAGTCGCATAAAGTTCATTTTTACAAAGAATCCCTCTGTACGCGATACAGAAATTCTGCATCAGAACTTTTTTCGCATCATGTGCAATCAATCCTATATTCATTAATTAACCCCCTTCTCAGTATTTTCTGGGCTGAAGCCCGACATTTAAAACAATACCTACCCCCATATACAGCATAACCAGTGATGTCAGTCCATAACTGACAAACGGCAGCGGAATCCCCGTATTCGGCATCAGAACGGTAGCAACACAGATATTGACGAGACTCTGA
>CAMWMT010000098.1 GCA_947175375.1 uncultured Clostridiaceae bacterium
ACGACGGATCAGTCGGGAGATTGAGGAAAAGGAAGGTCGTTTGCAAGATATTGAGAAGGTTGTGGATCTAAATCTGATGCCGCTGAAACATCATAAGAATTGTCTGGTTAGAGTGGATGGATACGGGCTTTCGTATGAAGGGGCATCGGGGTGCGTCTTTGAGAATCTGCATTTTTCTTTGTGTCAGGGAGAGAGGGTGTTCCTGAATGGAGAAAACGGGTGCGGGAAGTCCAGCCTGATAAGGGCGGTGCTTGCCAGTGCGTCAGGGGACAGGGAGCAGGCGCTTTCTGACAGGAATCTGAAAGAGTACGGAGTGCTTGAAACGGCTTCCGGACTTGTGATCTCCTGCGTAGATCAGGATACTTCTTTTCTGCGGGAGAGTATCAGAGAGTTTTGTCGGGACCGGGGACTGGAGGAAAGTCTGTTCTGTTCGATTCTTCGTCAGCTTGACATGGAACGGGCACAGTTTGCAAAACCTATGGAGGATTACTCGGAAGGGCAGAAGAAGAAGGTACTGCTGGCAGCCAGCCTTATGACGCCGGCGCATCTGTATATATGGGACGAGCCGCTGAATTATATAGACGTGTTCTCCAGGATGCAGATTGAAAAGCTGCTGCTTTCCTGTAAGCCGACGATGCTGGTGGTCGAGCATGATGTACGGTTTCGGGAGACCATTGCGACAAGGGTAGTGGAGATGGGGCGCTGAAAGGGGATGCCCCAGCGGACATCAGCAGCATGACGGTAGAGATGAGAAATACAGTTCGCACCTTTTTTTAAATGATAACTCAAATTTCCTGTGGTAATATCTGGTTAAAGGTAAGCGATGTACAGATAGACAGAACGTCAGCAGGAATACCGGCATGGCTTGCCTGAGATCACAGAGAATATTGAATACAGATAAGGAGAGGTGAGTAAGATGTTTGTGATCAGCAATGACAGATTTGATACGAGAGTTCCGGTGAGGGTGTGGCTTGAGAGCCGGGAGCAGATAGAGGAGAGTTGTCTGGAACAGGCAGTCCATCTTGCGAAGCTTCCGTTTGTACATAGATGGGTATCTCTGATGCCGGATACGCATACGGGTAAAGGTATGCCTATTGGCGGCGTGATTGCCACAAAAGGGGTGATCATTCCCAATGCGGTGGGATCGGATATCGGGTGCGGCATGATCTTTGTACCGATGAATGTGAGGATCACGCAGATCAAGGGCATCATGACGGGGAATGGGTCTTTGATTCAGCTGCTGGTCGGAGATATTCTGAGAAATATCCCGGTGGGTGTGAACCGTTATAAGACACCACAGGAATCCCCGGTTTTGGATCGGGCGAAAGAGCAGATGGAGCTGTATGAACAGAATCCGGAGCTGGTTCCGTTGATCGAGGACGGATATTACCAGATTGGGACGTTGGGAGGCGGCAATCACTTTATTGAACTGCAGGTGGATGAGGAAGGATTTCTCGGTATCATGATCCATTCCGGCAGCCGTCATATGGGAAAGGAGATCTGCGACCATTTCCATAAGAAGGCAAGGGACTTGAATGAGAAATGGTATTCTCAGGTGCCAGATGAATATCGGCTGGCGTTCTTTCCGGTGGATACGGTAGAGGGAAAACAGTACATCCGGTGGATGAACTTGGCGATGGATTATGCCTATGAGAACCGTCAGCGGATGCTGGACCGGGTCATGGAGATCGTGGCGAAGCAGTTGAAAAAGCATGCGGATGTGGATGCGGAATTTGGTGAGATCATCAATTGCCACCATAATTACGCAGCCATCGAGAATCATTACGGGGAAAATGTCTGGGTGCACCGAAAAGGCGCGACCCGCGCCCGGGCAGGAGAGATCGCGGTCGTCCCGGGAGCTATGGGTTCCTACAGCTACGTGGTGGAAGGCCTGGGCAATCCGGAGTCCTTCTGTTCCTCTTCCCATGGGGCAGGAAGGGCATATTCTAGGACAGGAGCCATGGCGGCGTTCAGCGTCGAGCAGGTGATCCTGGATCTGCGGGAGCGGGAAGTAGTGCTTGGAAAGCATAAGAAAAATGATGTGGCAGAGGAATGTCGCTTTGCATATAAGGACATTGACATGGTCATGGAGCAGCAGAAGGATCTGGTGAAGCCCCTGAAAAAGCTTCGGACCGTGGGGGTAGTGAAAGGATAGGAAAAGTTATGATCAACGAGATCCTGTTGAGAAGAAAGAACCATATTTATATAGAAGATATTTGTATGGAAGATGTGCAGGCGCAGAAGGAAACTGACGATAAGAACGGGCAAATCGCAGAGCGGCAGAGGCTTCGTGTCCTGACCATGATGAGAAATACGGAAAAGCTGGGTTATGTCTTTTCACAGGAATTGTTTGAACAGTTTGTCAGGCTGGAAGAGACAACGCTGGATGCCTGTTATCTGGAACTGGTGACACAGTTAAAGGAAAGAACAGGAGCTGACAAGGTATATCAGCCAATGTATCCGAATTTTCCGGAAGAGGTCATGGAAAAAGAAGACGGAGAGCTGTACTGGAACGCACTGGTGCATTACTGGAGCGGCGGCACATGTTATCCGTCCATCAAAAAGAAGGAACGGCTGCCGCTCTTTGATGAGGGAAAGACGACGGTACTGGCTCCGGGGACCAGAGAAGAACTGATCGAAATATTCCGGAATCTGGTATCGGCGGATGGATCTCTGTCGGAGCAAGATCTTCAGGATATTCGGTGGTATTTTATCCATATGCCGGAGATCCTGGAGGAATTGCCGGATGAGATTCCTTATAAGGAAAATGCTGCGTACATCGGCGCATGCTCTATCCGATATAGTCCGCTTGCCGGGACATCAATACTTCAGCGATATTTCCGGACCGGGACAGATGTGCTGCGGCTGGCAGCGGCGCTGTCGGACGGGGATATCAGCCTGAAGAAAAACGTTCGGTTTCGGAGTTTCTCCAGAAAGGAACGGAGGACCCTCATGGATCTTCTGTCGGAGTGCTCCGGGCTTCTGGAAGCGATGCACCGGAGAAAAGAAGTGTGGAAAAGGCTGGGAGAGCGGCTGCATCCGGGAGAGTATCGGGCAGAACGTTATGCAGGAGTCAGAAATGCTTTTGAGAAGATCCGTGCCGGGCAGCCGGTGGGACATTTTGCGGGAAAGGTGGAAACTGCCCTTCAGAAAGGAGAGGCAAGAGAAGCACTGAGGCTTTTGAAAGAACGTCCGGGTGAGCTGGCAAGACGGCTGGATGTGTTGCTGCGGATGGGGGCTTTCTTACAGAAGCCGGAGGAGACAGGTCAGATGGAGATGCCTGCGCAGGGACCAGAGGAGGCATGTCGGAAGAAGATGCCTGTGCAGGTGGCAGAGCAGTCTGCTCAACCACGTTGGTGGGATGTCCGGCTGCAGAAAATGCAGTTGCAAAAGGACATACTGGACACATTTGAAAGTGTGGTGGATCAGGTGTCGACACCAGTCCTTCTGCAGGTGCGGACACATTTTCAATACAGGAACCATCAAAGCTTTCGATATTATTTTCCCAAAGGGAGATTTGCGGAAGCGAGGATGATCGAAAATGCCGAGGGACAGGTGGAGGATGAGGTGTGCGCGCAGGTAGTAAACATCTGTGAGCGGGCGATGGTCCGGCGATTTGCGCAGCTTGCTCCTATGGGAAAAGTGTGGATCTCGGAAGCGTTGAGAGACTATCTGGCGCCTTTTGCCCAGCGGTCGGCATCCAGAGCAGCAAGGACACTGGTGCGGGGTTCCCGCCTCCGTCTGGATGTGAAAGCAAAGGCGGTAAGAGGATTTGTCTGGTGGACCAATATGGAAAACGGGAGCAGGGTGGATCTGGACCTGTCAACGGCGATTTTTGATAAGAAATGGAATTATCTGGAGCATGTGTCCTACACGAACCTTCGGTCTGATCGGTATCGGGCGTGTCATTCCGGCGATATCGTGAACGGTGGTCCAGTGGACGGCGCGGGTGTGTGCGAGTTTCTGGATGTGGATCCGGACAGTGTCCTCCAGTACGGAGGCCGCTATGTGGTCTATCAGGTGTACAGCTATACGGGACAATGTTTTTCTGATCTGCCTCACGCTTCTTTTGGTTATATGGAGCGGGAAGAGGTTAAAAGCGGGGAGATCTTTGAGCCGACGACAGTGCGGCAGCGCATGGATCTGGTTCAGGAGTCCAATGTGACGATTCCCATGATCCTGGACTGCGCCACCAGGCGGATGGTGTGGTGCGATATCAGCCTGAATCTGACCGCCTGTCGCCGGAACCTGGGAGGCAACAATCTGGAATCCAACCTGTCCGGCGTGGCTCTGGCATGCTATGCCATGGTAAATATGCACCGAACAAACTTATACGATCTTCTGAAACTGCATGTTGCAGGAAGAGGCGTCCTGTGTGAAGAAAAAGAAGAAGCAGATATGGTCTTTGATGTGGAGGAAGGGATCACACCCTTTGACACAGAGATTCTGCTTGTGGAATACATGTAGCAGATAATGTCACTAAATGGAGTGAAACGGAAGTTGATGGCCTGTGTGGTCATCAGCAAGTTTTCTTAAATAATATCCGGCTATGGAGAGTCATCCTTCTATTATATCCAGGGGATTGGGTGTCGCCGGTTCGAGTCCGGCCATCTTTTCGGGCATGCCCGAAGGATGTAGCTCAGATGGGTAGAGCACCAGTAAAGAGATTCTTCGCTTTCCGGATCAAAAATGGGAGTGTTGTAAAATGCTGTTTGTCCGTGTGTTCAGCACTCGTATGGAATGGATCGGACAGAAAACAGGCTTTGTCTGTCTCATTCGGACATGTTATGTCCGCCTGAGACAGACAAAACCAGTTCTCAGTCCGCTCCAATCCACACAGCGTTGCTGAGCACACGGACAGGATTACATTTTGCAACGCACCCTCATAAAACCCCCGGGCTATCGGTACTCATCCTTCTGTAAAAGGGTTCGAATCCCTTCTTGAAAATGGCTTTTGGAGTACCGGCTTTCCCGGGGGTTTTTGGTTGTTGTCAAATTAAAAAGAAATCATTGCTTTTGGGAATGATTGACAAGATTATATACCGAATAGTAAAATGATAAAAATTGTTATCAGATCCTGGATCGGAGTATTGGAGCAGTTGAAGAGAGGAGTAAAACATGCTTTCTATATTTTATGGAGATATGCCGGAAGCAATCTATAATCCGGTCATTTATTTTAAAAATATGTATACGGATGACTGGATCACGGATGAGCTTTCCAGGAAGATGATCAAAGCGGTTGACAAATCCATTGTGGTCGGACCGCGGGTGATCGACAGCCCTGTTCTTGGTGGAATCTCCCCCAGGGAATTGTCAGGAGGAGTCAAGACGCTGATCGCCATGTATAAGGTTCCAGAGAAGATATTTAATGCATCCGCCTGTGGAGATAATTGTGCTAAATGGATTCTGAAGATTGGGGAGATGCAGGATGTGACGATCAATCTTCGGCATCTGATGGATTTTGGAAATGAAGAATTTACAGCGAAAATTTTGAATACCGATCAGATCGTACACAACATGGATGAACTGCTGCCGATTGCCGGGATGATCGTTCGATAGGGGTGTGATAATGATTGGCTGCGGTACACAACCACATTAATTTCTGTAAATATGGAGGGAAATATGGAATCGATAAAGTATTATGACATTGGTTTAAATTTATTCTGCAGGCAGTTTCCAGATCCGGAGAAGATCATTGAGGAAGCAGGAGAGGATGGAGTCTGCTGTATTTTAACCGGAACAGATATGAAAGAGAATAAGAAAATCAATGATTTTGTCAAGTTACATCATGTATTTGGAACGGCGGGAATACACCCCCATAATGCAGACCGGGCCAGGCAGGAAGATTTTCGGCTTATGGAGCAGATTCTGTCTGAAGATGACAGGATCGTGGCAGTAGGAGAATGTGGTCTGGATTATGACCGGATGTTTTCGACGAAGGAAAACCAGATACGGTGTCTGGAAAAGCATATCGTTATGGCGGAAAAGCTGAACAAGCCTTTATTTCTTCACGAACGCAGCGCTTCCGATGATTTTATAAAAAGATTCAAAAAACATCCGGATATCTGTAAAAGATCGGTAGTACATTGCTTTACAGGCAATAAAGAGGTATTGGACAAATATCTTTCCATGGGATTTTCCATTGGTATCACCGGATGGATCTGTGATGATCGGCGTGGGAAAGAATTACGGGAAGCAGTACATATAATTCCGTTGGATCGGATTCTGGTGGAAACGGATGCGCCGTATCTGACACCTAAAAATGTTTCCGGACTTAACAGAATAAATGTTCCTCGAAATATTAAGTATGTGGTGCGTGACCTGGCAAAATACATGAAAGTACCAGAGGATGAACTGATGGAGAATGCAAAGAAAAATACGGAAAGGATATTTCAGATAAATGCATGACAGAACATTAAAAGCGCCGTTTGTGCTGTCAGTCCTCTCAATCTGTCTTGGTATTTTTGCGTTTTTGCTGGGGATTCACGAGATGCTGACAGAGCCGGCGACACCGTTTGCCTGCAGTATGACCATGACGATGCTTGGCGGAGGATATATACTGGGTGGATGCTGGGGTGTATGTATTTCCAGAAAGCAGAACCGGGAATTTGTTCCAGGGACGATCGTGGTGCATGAACCGGACAATGTTGTGGTAGTTGGCCGGGTCATATGGTTTTTAGCAGTTTTCTATTTTTTCATTACGTTTGGATGCTGTATCAGTAATAATATATCCGGGAGTTTCGATGTCTGTATGGCCATGATCACACTCGCCGTGTTATTTCTGGCATTCTGGATTTTCAGCGATTACAGATACAGATGTATCGTGCTGTTTCAGGATTGTATTGAATATACGAACAGTTTTGGAAAAAAGAAAAGTATTTATCGGGCAGAGGTAAGACGGGCAAAATGGAATTCTGTCACTGGCAGATACCGGATTCTGGACATGGAGGAGAACAAGCTGTTTAGTTTCAGGAGCAGCATGATCAATTCAGGGATTCTGATTGGACAATTTCCTTCTGTGTTTCAGAATTGTATGATCCGGCAGGAAAAAGAAGAGATAGAAGATCCTTTCGAAAAAAAATATTCGGAAGAATATTTGAAGAAGGTAAGGTCTGGCGGACTGATTCTCTGTTATGTTGTTTTTGGTTTACAAAAGAACAGATCTGATCAAAGGGCGGTACTATTATCTGATGATGACGCTGCTTCCTGTGAATCTGTTTGTATTTTCCTGGGTTTTCAGAGATGTTGTGGGCAAGTTTATTTACAGGAGATGGGAATCCGGATACAGGCAGAAAAATGGAAGAGTGGGGGAGGTGTATGTCAGTGTTCTGGGATGTCAGTTTACTTTGGCTCTCTGGAATCATGTGACAATTGAATCCAGACTGACGTCAACGATGCAGTGTGTCAAAGGGACTGACAGGGTATTCGCAGCAGGGCTGTTGCTGTTTGGAATAATGATACTAATCTCTGTGTACAGGTTTGGAATCAAAAGATCAAGAACAGTGCAACTGCTGGCGACCGTATTGTTGTCTGGATATTTCTGTTATGGATTGACATTAGCGGTATTTCTGGCTGCAAGTGCTTCGCTGGAGCATTATCCGGCGGAGATTGTCAGTATAAAACGAACAGATTATGCTCATTATGCTACTTTGACCCTGAGGGATGGGTCAGAAACACAGGTGAAGATTTCATCTGCTGTATATGATATCATCGAAAATGGAGAAGAAGTGGTGGTCTGCAGCCGCACGAGCCTGTTCGATACGGAATTTGTGAAAATACACAGGGCAGAATAAGCCAAAGGCTGTGCCCTGCATTTTCACGATTCCATACAGGTTGAGGGCATGAAAGATGTTGTCAATGATCTGTATGCGGAAAGATCTGCCCCAGGATCGTATGCGCCACTTCATCCTTGCTCATGATCGGCAGTTCCTGTACCTTATCTCTGGTTATCAGCGTTACCACATTGGTATCAGTTCCAAAGCCGGCGCCAGCGACTTTCAGGTTGTTGGCGACGATCATATCCACGTTCTTGCGGACCAGTTTTTCCTGAGAATTTTGGAGCATGTTTTCCGTCTCCATGGAAAATCCGCAGAGGAAT
>CAMWMT010000099.1 GCA_947175375.1 uncultured Clostridiaceae bacterium
TCTCGTGGGCTCGGAGATGTGTATAAGATATAGATTGATAAGTACATCACTGCTGAATAATTCAGCAGTGATCAGGTAAAGGAAAAGTTATGGGAAACTTTCAGGAACGATTCTATCTGAATTTTATTAAAGATGACCGCTGGATGTACATGATGGACGGTCTGAAGATCACTCTCGAGGTGACACTGTTCGCGACGCTGCTCGGAATACTGATCGGATTCCTGGTCGCTATTATCCGTTCTACACATGACCGAACAGGAAAATTTAAACTCCTGAATGCTCTGTGCCAGGTGTATCTGACTGTGATACGTGGTACTCCGGCGGTGGTTCAGCTGCTGATCGCATATTTTGTTATCTTTGGCTCCGTAGATGTCAGCAAAGTGCTCGTGGCAGTGCTTGCATTCGGTGTGAATTCTGGTGCTTACGTGGCGGAGATCTGCCGGGCAGGCATCATGTCCATTGACATTGGTCAGTTGGAAGCAGGCAGAAGCATCGGTTTCAGTTATGCGCAGACCATGTGGTATATCATTCTGCCACAGGCATTTAAAAATGTACTTCCGGCGCTGGGCAATGAATTTATTGTGCTCCTGAAAGAGACTTCCATATCCGGCTATATTGCCCTGCAGGATCTGACCAAGGGCGGAGACATCATAAGAAGCCGTACCTATGATGCTTTCATGCCCCTGATCGGTGTGGCCGTGATCTATCTGGTTCTGGTTCTTGCCTTTACCAAACTGGTAGCGATGTTGGAGAGGAGGCTGAATCAGAGTGAGCGATAAGATACTGATCCGGGCGGAAGGCGTCCGGAAGAGCTTTTCCGGCAAGGAAGTGCTGAAAGGGATCGATCTTGAGGTCCGCAGAGGCGAAGTAGTTGTTATCATTGGTCCTTCTGGTTCAGGCAAAAGCACGTTCCTGCGGTGTCTGAACTTACTGGAGAATCCGACAGGTGGGCATATCTATTTCAAAGATGTGGATATTACGGACCGGAAGGTGAATATTGATCTCCATCGTCAGAAGATGGGAATGGTATTCCAGCATTTCAATCTGTTTCCGCATATGGATATTCTCAAAAATATGACAATTGGACCAGAGAAGCTTTTGAAAAAGCCGAAGGCTGAGGCGGAAAAATATGCCATGTCACTGCTGGAACGAGTCGGACTGTCTGACCGTGCGCATGCATATCCGAGTCAGCTGTCCGGCGGACAGAAGCAGAGGATCGCGATCGTGCGTGCATTGTGCATGCAGCCGGAGGTGATGCTCTTTGACGAGCCGACTTCTGCGCTGGACCCCGAGATGGTTGGAGAGGTTCTTCAGGTCATGAAGGATTTGGCCAGAGAGCGTATGACCATGGTGGTCGTGACACATGAGATGGGATTTGCAAAAGAAGTGGCGGATCGGGTAGTATTTCTGGATGAAGGGATACTGATGGAGCAGAATACCCCAGAAGAATTCTTTGGGAATCCCTCTAACGAAAGATTGAAGAACTTTCTTGGAAAGGTTCTGTAGCAGCCGCAGGCTTTTGCCTGCGGTATTGTCAGTGATGGTGATAAAGGAAACAGGATAATGAAAAAAAAGAAACTGACCGGTTGGGTATTGGGTATATGTATAGCAGTTGCAGTGTGTGGCTGTGGCGGCAGCAAGTTTAAGAATCCTTCCAGAGGAGGAACTCTGATTATGGCAACGAGTGCATATGCAGAACCATATGCATATTATGCAGGAGATCAGATCGTTGGAATCGATGTGGAGGTTGCAGAAGCGATCGCGGCTAAACTAGGAATGGAGCTTGAGGTCCGCAATATGGAACTGGATTCCATCTTTGACGAATTAAATTCCGGGAAGGCTCATATAGGGATGGCAGGTATGGATGCGACAGAAGACCGTCTGAAGGAGGCAGATTTCAGTGATCCTTATATGCGGATCAAACAGGCGGTGATTGTACGGGCGGACAGTGAGGCGGTGGAGCTCAGTGAGGTTTCAGGCGGACTGATTGGCGTTCCGGTTGGGGCTGCCGGTGAGATCACTGTTTCTGAATTGCCGGATGCAGTGGTTATGTATTATGATAATGGGGCGGATGCCGTGCAGGCACTGTTAAATGATACGATTCATGCGGTGATCCTTGACAAAGAACTGGCAGAAGAACTGGTGTCAGGCCGGGCGGGACTGAAGATACTGGAAGAGGACTTTATCGCGCGGGGATGTTCGGTTGCAGTCGCGAAAGGGAATGAAGAACTGCTTGATGATATTGACAAGGCGCTGGACGCGATTATTGCAGATGGGACTGTTTTTGAGATCACAAATAAATATATAACAGCCAAATGATATGCCTTTGGAAAAATTTACAAAAATGTTAGGAAAAAAATTGGATTAGGTATTGATATTTTTGGACAAATTAGGTAAAATATGTAATGGTTGATGTTCTTTTAACAATCTTGTAAGAGTTGGAAGAACAAACATATTATATTCAACTTGTAGGAGGAATGGAAACATGGCAGTAAAAGTAGCAATCAATGGTTTTGGACGTATCGGTCGTCTTGCATTCAGACAGATGTTTGGTGCAGAAGGGTATGAAGTTGTTGCAATCAACGATTTAACTTCCCCGAAGATGCTGGCACACTTATTGAAGTATGACTCTTCTCAGGGTAAATATGCTCTGGCTGATACTGTATCTTCCACAGATGATTCTATCATCGTTGATGGAAAAGAGATTAAGATTTATGCAATGGCTAAGGCTGATGAGCTTCCGTGGGGAGAGATTGGTGTAGATGTAGTTCTGGAGTGTACCGGATTCTATACCTCTAAAGAGAAAGCTTCTGCTCATATCAAAGCAGGTGCTAAGAAAGTTGTTATCTCTGCTCCGGCTGGTAATGATCTTCCGACCATCGTTTACAATGTAAACCACACAACTCTGACAAAAGAAGATACTGTGATCTCTGCAGCATCCTGTACTACCAACTGCCTGGCTCCGATGGCAAAAGCTCTGAACGACCTGGCTCCGATCGAGTCTGGTATCATGTGCACCATCCATGCTTATACTGGCGACCAGATGCCGCTTGACGGACCGCAGAGAAAAGGCGATCTGAGAAGATCCCGTGCTGCAGCAATCAATATCGTTCCGAACAGCACCGGCGCTGCAAAAGCAATCGGCCTTGTTATTCCGGAACTGAACGGCAAACTTATCGGCGCTGCACAGCGTGTTCCGACCCCGACTGGTTCTACGACCCTTCTGTTCGCAGTTGTGAACAAGGCAGTGACCAAAGACGAGATCAATGCAGCTATGAAAGCTGCTCAGACAGAGTCTTATGGTTATACTGAGGATGAGATCGTATCCAGTGATATCGTTGGTATGAGATATGGTTCTCTGTTCGATGCAACTCAGACCATGGTTTCCCCGCTTCCGGATGGAAAGACCCAGGTTGAGGTTGTTTCCTGGTATGACAATGAGAACTCCTATGTATCTCAGATGGTTCGTACAATCAAATATTTCGCTGAGCTAGCATAATCGTGCGATACGGCAGGTAATGAAGACCTTAAAAGGTCCGGTCTTTGGACCGGACCTCTCTTTTATGCACAGGTCCGTATATATGGAAGTTTGCTGCTGGCGCAGCATGCGGGCCGTGCGCGAGCAGGGAGAAAGCTTTCACTGCTCGATTATAAAACAGGAGGCAGATAAAGATGGGATTAAATAAAAAATCAGTGAATGATATCAATGTAAAAGGAAAACGTGTTCTGGTAAGATGTGATTTTAACGTTCCGTTAAAGGACGGCGAGATTACTGACGAGACCAGGATCAAAGCAGCGCTTCCCACGATTCAGAAGTTAATGGACGACGGCGGAAAAGTGATTCTCTGCTCTCATCTGGGAAAAGTAAAAAATGGCCCGAACGAGGGAGAGTCCCTGGCACCTGTTGCAAAGAGACTGTCCGAGAAGCTTGGCAAGCCGGTGAATTTTGTGGCTGACTACAATGTAACTGGTGAGGCAGCGACTGCAGCAGTTGCAGCTATGAACGAAGGCGATGTGGTACTTCTTCAGAACACCCGTTTCCGTGGCAAGGAAGAGACCAAGAACGGAGAGGAGTTCTCCAAAGAACTGGCAGATCTCTGTGATGTATATGTATGTGACGCATTTGGTTCTTCTCACAGAGCGCATGCATCCGTTGCAGGTGTGACTGATGTGGTTCGCGCAAAGGGTGGCGAGTGTGCAGTTGGCTACCTGATGCAGAAGGAGATCGATTTCCTTGGAAATGCAGTAGAGAATCCGGTAAGACCGTTTGTGGCGATCCTGGGTGGCGCGAAAGTAGCAGATAAGCTGAACGTGATTGCAAATCTTCTGGAGAAATGCGATACGCTGATCATCGGTGGCGGCATGGCATATACCTTCTTAAAGGCAAAAGGCTATGAGATCGGAGCTTCACTGGTCGACGATGAGAAGCTTGATTATTGTAAAGAGATGATGGACAAAGCAGAGAAGCTTGGCAAGAAGCTGCTGCTTCCTGTTGATACTACCATTGCTTCCGCATTCCCGAGTCCGATCGATGCAGAGATCGAAGTTTCTGTAGTCGGTGCGGATGCGATCCCGGCAGATATGATGGGCCTGGATATCGGAACGAAGACCGCTGAGATGTATGCAGATGCTGTGAAATCCGCGAAGACCGTTGTATGGAATGGACCGATGGGTGTATTCGAGAATCCGATCCTTGCAAAAGGAACGATTGCAGTAGCGAAATCTCTGGCTGAGACTGATGCGACAACGATCATCGGCGGTGGCGATTCTGCAGCAGCAGTGAATCAGCTGGGCTTTGCAGATAAGATGAGCCATATCTCCACAGGCGGCGGTGCTTCTCTGGAATTCCTGGAGGGCAAAGAGCTTCCGGGTGTTGCGGCAGCAGATGACAAATAAAAATTTTATTCCCTGACAGGCTGGGTATTGGCAGGTGTATAAATTATATTGAAATATAGCGCAAGTTTGTAAATGATAGATTAAGGAGATGGATTAAGATGGGAAGAAAAAAGATTATTGCAGGTAACTGGAAGATGAACATGACTCCTACGGAGGCAGTGGAGCTGATCAATACACTGAAGCCGCTGGTGGCTACAGAGGATGCGGATGTGGTATTCTGTGTACCGGCGATCGATATCATTCCGGCTATGGAGGCTGCGAAAGGCTCCAACATTGAGATCGGTGCTGAGAATATGTACTTTGAGGAAAAAGGTGCATATACAGGCGAGATTTCTCCGGCAATGCTGACCGATGCAGGTGTGAAATATGTGGTTCTTGGACATTCCGAGAGAAGAGAGTATTTCGCAGAGACCAGTGAGACGGTCAACAAAAAGATGCTGAAGGCATTTGAGCATGGAATTACTCCGATTATGTGCTGCGGCGAGACTCTGACTCAGAGAGAGCAGGGTGTGACGATGGATTTCATCCGTCAGCAGGTGAAGGTTGGTTTCCTGGGTGTGACAGCAGAGCAGGCAGCTACGGCTGTGATCGCGTATGAGCCGATCTGGGCAATCGGAACCGGCAAGACGGCTACGACCGAGCAGGCACAGGAAGTTTGCAAGGGCATCCGTGAGTGCATCGCAGAGATCTATGATCAGGCGACTGCAGATGCGATCCGTATCCAGTATGGCGGATCAGTCAATGCAGCTACAGCTCCGGAACTGTTCGCACAGCCGGATATCGACGGCGGTCTGGTAGGCGGCGCTGCGCTGAAACCGGATTTTGGTAAGATTGTGAACTGGAAATAAGATTCCTGTTTGCTCCGTGATCAGTAATCTGACAGTTTGAGCATTGCAATTTACGGAAGATAAAGCGTAAAAGACACTGGACAGGAGAGGAAGGATCTTCCTGTCCAGTGTTTATCGTTTCATAAAAGAAAAAAATTCAAAAGATGTGAGGTTTGTTATGAAAAACAGAAATTTGTTGGCGGTTCTTGCTATAGTGGCAGTGACGGTTTTTGCGGCAGGGTGCTCCGGGAAGAAGACTGAGACAGCAGACGGGCAGGAGAGTGCAGGAGATGCACAGGTAGAAGCAGAGACAGAAGAAGAGGAGCAAGAGCCTGCGGGTCTTACAGAAGAAGAGGAGCAGGAACTCTATAATCTTTATATCAGAGTGAATAACTCTATACTGGACAGTGTGAACAGTTCTCTCAGCAGATATTTTAATTATATTGAGTATCAGGAAGAATTCGTAAAGCCGGATGGCTATTATGACTGCTATTCCATATCGGAATATGATTTTGAGAGTATTCAGAAAATAGATGAGCTGGTTGCAAAGAAGACGGAAAAGTCAGAGATGGATGAGGCTTATATCACTCTGAGTCCGTTGATTCAGGAGATAGGAACAGTCCTGAATGAGATTGATGCGTATACCGAGGAGGAAGCCTATCTGGAAGATGACTATGCAAAAGGAGCAGAACTGCATGCCTCCCTTTGGAAGAGCTGTGAAGCTTATGAGAACGCAAGCATAGATTTTGTAGTGATCTTAAATGATGTCGCAGCTGAGCAGCGGGCACAGGATATGGAGATGATGAAAGAAGAGGGTTACGTAGTGACTTATTCTCTGATGTCGATGATTACGACTGCTCAGGAGATTCAGGTGGCGATCTATGATCAGGGAATTGAAGATGATTCCATGATGCTTGATCTGGATACCGAGGCATTACAGCCCCTTTATGATCAGTATATGGAGGAAGTGGAGACGGCCCTGGCCTACCTGGAAGATGAGGAAGCGTTGCGAAACGAAGGATATCCCACTCAGTCCGGATACTACATGACCTTTAAGGAGGCGGCGGAGAATTCCGCAGAAGAATTAAAAGAGATCTTCCGGAAAGTGGCAGAGCAGGAGCCGGTCAGTGGCTACAGCATCGCTAATGCGTTTATGGTGGATGGTTCCATCAGTGGATTTGACAGCAAAGTCTCGGCGATGATCACTGATTATAACCGGATGATTAACTATTAGTATGAAAAAAGTCTGAAAAACAGTCCCGTCACTTGCATGTTTTGGGCGGTTCGTGTAGAATAAAAGATTAGAGAACACAAATAAGGAGACAAGAAAATGAGCAAGAAACCTACCGTGTTAATGATTTTAGATGGATATGGCCTGAATGACAAGGCAGAGGCAAATGCCGTAGCGGAGGCAAAGACTCCGGTTATGGACAAACTGATGGCAGAGTGTCCGTTTGTGAAAGGCTATGCGAGCGGACTGGCAGTCGGACTTCCGGATGGACAGATGGGTAATTCGGAGGTTGGTCACCTGAACATGGGAGCAGGACGGATCGTTTATCAGGAGCTGACCAGGATCACGAAAGAGATCGAAGACGGCGTTTTCTTTGAGAATGAAGCGCTTCTGACAGCAGTGGAGAATGCAAAGAAAAATAATTCTTCCCTTCACCTGTATGGACTGTTATCAGATGGCGGTGTACACAGCCATAACACCCATCTGTATGGACTTCTGGAGCTGGCAAAGCGTCATGGGCTTAACAAAGTGTATGTGCACTGCTTCCTGGATGGACGTGACACGCCGCCTGCATCCGGAAAGGGCTACATTGAGCAGCTGATGGAAAAGATGAAAGAGATTGGCGTAGGCGAAGTGGCTACAGTTATGGGCCGTTATTACGCGATGGATCGTGATAACCGCTGGGAACGTGTGGAAAAGGCATACAGAGCGTTGACAAAGGGAGAAGGCGCAGAATTTGCCTGCCCGATCTGCGGTATGGAGAGTACTTACAAGGAAGAAGTATATGATGAGTTTGTAAAACCGATCATTGTCATGAAGGATGGCAAGCCGGTCACGACAATCCAGGATAAGGATTCCATTATCTTCTTTAATTTCCGTCCGGACCGTGCGAGAGAGATCACAAGAGCATTCTGCGCAGATGATTTTTCCGGATTTGAGAGAGAAAAGAAGCTGGATCTGACTTACGTCTGCTTCACCGAGTATGATGTGACGATTCCTAATAAGATTATTGCATTCCATAAAGTGACGCTGAACAATACCTTCGGCGAGTATCTGGCGTCAAAGGGAAAGACTCAGGCACGTATTGCCGGGCCGGAGAAAGATGCGCATGTGACCTTCTTCTTCAACGG
>CAMWMT010000100.1 GCA_947175375.1 uncultured Clostridiaceae bacterium
GCGCTGTCCGGATCGGCCTTCGACCCTGGCAGGCGGTACAGATGGGGATTACAAACAAGGCATTTGACATCTTCGAGAGGGAAATCGTATCTGATATGGTCATGACCAGGATTCCGGAGGAATGGACGAAAGAGCAGGTGTTTTGATGCAGGGGCTGACGGAAGGATACACAGCGGAAGAATATCAGTATGAGATTGAAAACCGCATGAGAAATCTTCTGTGGACGGTAAGCGGAGACTATGAGCTGGACGTGGAGCTGGATGTCCGTTCCTTTCAGCGTTCGAAATATATATCGCTCTATGATGCGGTCAAGCAGGGGGCTTTTGCTCGTTATTTTTCCAGAGACGAGTTCGGGATGTATCTGGTGAAAAAGCTGTATCTGGGAGCGGATGAGGCGTCTCTTGCCAGCCTGGCGCAGATGTGTGTGGACCAGGCGGTAGCAGACCGGGTGATCAGTGAGCGGAAAGGTGTGGCTTCCCTGCGCAGAAAAGCGTTTGAGGATATTCTGGAACGGGATTTTCCCAGTCTGTCCAGACCGGGCAACCTGGTGGGACGGATGAAAATCGCCATGCTGCAGGAGGGAATCGACGGGACTTATACGGCGGAAAAGCGGATCAGCGAGCAGATGGAAGAACTTTTTTCCATCCGGCAGGCAGTCCGGACGATGGATGTGATCCGTAAGGTAGATGCATTTTATAACCGGCTGGTGGACCCGGATTTTGAAGCACAGCATGGAGGGCTGGAACGGGTCCTGGCAGTATCTGCAGAGGATCTGAAACAGTTTGACTGGCAGGATTTTCTGGACGAGACAGCAGCAGAATCTGCTCTGGAAGAGATGATGCGTCAGGCGAACAGCAGTGTGCTTCCGGAGGATGAGGAAGGCCGGAAGGCCCGCGTTGGCAGGATTCTGGTCACAGAGGAAGCGGCACAGAAGATGCATTCCTATATTGAACTGCATTTTGGAACGTCGTATATGGATGAGCTGGAACAGAAAAGGCTCAATCGCCGGATCTGCAGAGGCGTCCATGCAGACTGTAAGCTGTATTTTACAGACGGGATCATTCATAATTTTGTAAGGGAAAATAATACGTATGTAATGGCAAAACGGACCTGGGAGATGAACCAGCGGTTTTTCCGGCAGAATCAGCGGGTAGCGCGCCATAATATCCAGGAGCTGGGGGATATCCTGAGGCGTTCGCTGCAGGCGAGAAATGAAGAGGATCAGTATCTGTCCTCCAGCGGAACGATCCTTCCGGCAAGGCTCTGGAAGGTGGGGCGGTCTGAGGATGCTAGACTCTTTGTAAAGGAGATCCGACGGCATAATACGGATTTTGTGGTAGATGTGCTGGTGGATGCCAGCGGTTCTCAAAGGAGCCGCCAGCATCTGGTGGCACTGCAGGGATATATTTTGTCCGCAGCTCTTTCGAGAGCAGGGATTCCTCACCGGGTGCTCAGCTTCTGTACCTTCTGGGATCATACGGTCATGCGCAGATTCCGGGAGTATGACGAGGACCGGGAAGCGGACTGGAGGCTGATGGAATTTACTTCCTCATCCAATAACCGGGACGGGCTGGCGCTTCGGGCATCTGCAGACGGGCTTCTTTCCCGGCCGGAGGAGAATAAGGTGCTGATTGTACTGAGTGACGGACGCCCCAATGATCTGGTAGTCAACCGTCCCAATGTGCGCAATCCGTCGGTTTATACAGGAGAGTATGCGATAAAGGATACGGCAGCAGAAGTCCGCAGGCTCAGAAGCCAAGGGATCGCGGTGCTCGGTGTATTTGCGGGAGCAGAGCAGGACCTTCTGGCAGCGCGCAGGATCTTCGGAAAGGATTTTGCCTATATCCGAGACATTTCCAGCTTTGCCCATGTGGTGGGAAGATATCTGAAAAAACAGGTGGACGATCAGTGAGTGTGCGTCGTTGTAATAAAAAGGAGGACAAGATGAAAGAATATGAAGTAGTACATGAGATATTTAATGAATGTGCCAACAATCAGATGCGGGATGTGTTTTTTGAAGAGGTCATGCTAGAGGACCTGGAGGCCTATATCCGTGGAAAGCATAAAGATCACGATCTGAAGTTGGAACGTGAAGAACTGGCGGACGGGACGATCCTCTATCATGTAAATGCTTCCGGGATCATGCAGAGATATTCGTTTACGGAAATCTAACAGCATCTGCTGAGGAAATGCCGGAAATCCTTCCAGATACAGGGGATTGAGGAATCAGATGTGGTACTTTAATAGGAGGAGTGATATGGCAAAGGTAACAGTATCGGACGGGAAGATCCTGTATCGAAAATTTCTGAAAGCTTGCGAGCTTCCGGTCTCTGAACTGGTATGGGCATATCTGCAGCAGGAGGACGTGTCGGCGAAAATGTGCTGCGGCAGTTATAACACGGAGATCGGGAGGGTTATTGTGCTGGAACGGAATGGTAAGAAGGAGACCTTCCAGTTCGAGAGCATGCAGGAAGCGAGAGAACTGCTGGCCAGGATTCAGGAAGTCAATCCGGATCTGGCAGTTGGATATACAGAAGCAAACCGGAGACGGTTTGAATAAAAAATATGGAGGTAAGAGAAAATGTTTGAAACACTAAGGAAGAGAGCGAGGAAGACCTATATGTGGCGGGCGATTCTGTCACTGGTAGGAATCATCATCATTCTCGCGGCAACAAAGGGAGCAGTCTTTGGGCTGGTAACAGGCCTGGGCGGTATGGACATCACGGCCAGTCCAGAGACATATGAAGGGAAAGCCGTGGTTCTGGATGTGGATTATTTCGTGTGGGATTATGTGGAACACACGACGACTACCGTCTATGATTCGGGCAGCCGATCCACTTCTACCAAGGGCGACAGTTATATCGCATTCCAGTCTATCAATAATGATGCAGATGGATATTCAACCTGGTATTTCTACAGCGTCTACATGGGAAAAAGCAAGACGGATATGCTCTCAAAAAAGATCGATGAGACGTGGGAATACATGAATGATGAATCTGGTACAGTCGCGCAGCCGGAACCGGTGAAGGCGATAGGAACATGGACGAAAATGGAATCTGACATGGAGCGCTATTATACAAATACTCTGAATGATATGGGTATTGAGGAAAGCGATTATGATAAGATCTATTTCTATACGCTGGATACAGGTAAGCTTGGAGGTGTCGATGCGTGGTTGTTCTGGGTATTGATGGCAGGTGTTGTTCTGCTCCTTATCTGGTTTGTCGCAAGTGTTATTGGGTGCTTCCAGAAAACTTATGAGAAAGAGATCCATAAATATCTGCAGAAGAATACAGCTTATTCGATTGGAGAGATCGAGGGAGACTTTACGACAGCGCATCGGATTGGAAAGGATGTATGGGTCGGCAGAAAGTGGACGATCTATATGAGTGGTGCAGCAGCGAAGATCATACAGAATCATGATCTGGTATGGGGTTACTATTTCAGACGGACCGGAAAGAATTCCGTGAGCCAGATGCAGCTCTATACGGCGGATAAAAAGTCCATTTACATAAATCTTTCTGAAGAATTGACGAAGGAAGCGCTCCGGTATTATGGGGAAGAACAGCCGCAGATGATCATAGGATATGATTCGGAGCTGGAGCGGATGTATCAGAAGAGCTTCCAGGCATTTCTGGATCTGAAATATAATCCGGCCATGAAAGAAGCACCGGACGGAACATTTTTAAAGATATAGGAAAACTCCTGTTTTGAAAGAAAAAGGCGGGGATGTTGCAAAATATAATTCTGTCTGTGTATTCAGCACTCGTATGGAATGGATAGGACAGAGAGTATTTTGCAACACCCCGTCATTTTATCCGATCTTCGGTATGATGGAAGCAATCAGCTCCAGAAGTGCGGCCATATCCAGCGGTTTTGCCATATGCGCGTTCATGCCGCTCTCCATGGACTTCCTCCGATCCTCATCAAACGCATTGGCGGATAACGCGATGATCGGGATATGGGACCGTATAGGATCAGGGAGATTACGGATCGCGCGGGCGGCATTATGACCGTCCATAATCGGCATCTGAATATCCATCAGAATCAGCGCATAGGTGTCAGAGGGAGAACCGGCAATCTTATCCACTGCTTCCTGTCCGTTTCCAGCAGTGTCTATGGAGAGTCCGATCTCCTGAAGGAGCTCCGTCTCGATTTCCAGATTCAGGTCGTTGTCATCAACTAGAAGGATCGCTCTCTGATCTAAAAGTGACTTGACAACATCCTGCACCTCTTCATATAGAAGCTTCTGTTCATGCCAGAGGCGCAGCCGCAGGGTAAGAGTGAATTCACTGCCCAAGCCAAGAGTGCTGATGACGTCAATATGACCGGACATCATCTCTGCAAGGTTCCTGGCGAGCGTCAGTCCGAGCCCAGAGCCATAGACACCGCAGAAAGTGGTGTTTGAGACACGTTCAAATGGCTCAAAGATGCTTTCTAGGTATTTTTCATCGATTCCGATTCCATCATCCTTTACTGCAAATCGATAGAGTGCATAGTCTGTAGCAGCATCTTGCTCTTCTGTAATCGTAAGGAGAACATGCCCGTTGTTTCCTGTATATTTTACCGCGTTTCCGCACAGATAGATCAGGATCTGAGTGACCTTCTCAATGTCACAATAGACAGCATCGTGAATAATTGAGGAGGCATTAACAGAAAAGGTAATGTCTTTGCTCCCTGCCCGGGGCAGGATGTTCTTTTTCAGTTTTTCTATGATTGTCCGGATCTGGCTTTCTGATTCTGTGATCTCTACAGTACCAGCTTCCAGGCTGGAGATATCCAGTATGTGGTTGACCAGTCGCAGCAGATGCTCGCCGGAAGCATCGATCTTGTCCATATAATCGAGGATCTTTTCAGAGTCTTGGATGTGGTTCCGGACGAGAGTCGTATAGCCGGTGATCGCATTCAGTGGAGTACGCATATCATGAGACATGTTGGAGAGAAAGGTGCTTTTCGTGACGTTTGCCAGACGGGCTTGATTCAAGGCACCTTCGAATATCTTTTTCTGTTCCATCTCGTGACGGATCTCATCATCTACGCGTTTGGTGCCGAGGACGACTCGCGAGACATGGTTTTCATCGCCCACACCAGAGATGGAAAATTGGAGATACTGGAGCTCATTATCTTCTATGGTTCGGAAATTGATGTAAAACGTCTGGTTGTCCTGCAGGCTCTGCCGGATATGTTCTGGTGCTATGGCATCCGCGACCATTGCCTGATCTTCCTTATGCACCCATGTTTTCACATAATCAGAAAGAAAACGGTCATAATCAGAGGATTGATATACTTCCTGAAACATATGTTCTATCCGGCTGCTCAGACGATAAGGCTGGATCGTATTGGCATCCAGATCGATATAGAGAATGGATTCATAATTGACGCTGATCCCTTCAATTACCTCCAGACGCTGCATATGTTCCGCATCCAGGCGTTCTTTTTTCTCTGTGGCGTCTCCTATGAATACATAGAAAATATCACCGGCAGACTGAGTGCGGATAAAATGCCCATAATCCTCGATCCAGCGAATCTTTCCGCCCTTCTGAATGATCCGGTATTCTACATAATCCAGATCATGGCGGCTTTCTGAGATCTGCTTCCAGATGCTTTTTTCCACATCCTCCAGATCTTCCGGGTGTACGATTCCGCGAAAGGAGTTGCCGGTGAGACTGCGGAATTCTTCCATGGTGTCACAGTTGAAGATCTGGAGCACGGCTTTGTTTGCATAGATGAGCTGTTCTCCTTCGTCTGCGCGGTAGATAAAGAATCCGCCTGGCATCTGATCCATGAATCCTTTGATTGCAAGACCGGCCTGCATGGGGGAAAGCTCAGATTCTCTGTTTCCGGGTGTATCCAGTACAGATAACAGGGTTTCTATGATGTCATGATTTTTATTCATCTGATGTTCCAAATCCTTTTCCCTCCCCCGGTTCGTGCTGACTTTTTTTAATCATAGCATTTCATGAAAGATTTGTCATTGTTTTTTTGTTTATAAAAGCTTTCATAAAAGCTTTCGGATAACGATGTATTAGGAAGTTTCATAAAATATCGGTTTCATTCCTGAAAATCAATCTGGAGATATTCTGCAGATTTTCAACCATATTTATCATGAGATGGGGTAAAATTGCAAAAAGAAAGGCTCTCACATTCGTGAAAACCTTGATTTTTCGAGGGAGTGGGGAACTTGTTACGGTTCCCCAAGTGTTATGAATGAAATACATGAAAGCGTATTCCGTCCTGTTTTATCCTTGCCTGTCAGTGCTGGGAATAGCTGATTTCATGGGGTTTTTCCAGCATTTTACTGTTCGTCTTGTCTTGTCTTTGGTTTCTCATTTGTCGTAAAAATTGTCGTAAATTTCGTTTAAGAATTTATTTTCTTTCTGGTCTTTGCAATCTTTTTAAATTCTTCATGCTTTTCTTCACACCATGATATATAATTGTCAACTGTAATAATATCAGTTCTATAGTTATCAGGTATGCTTTTCTCCTGCTTACCAGTTATTCTATACCAATAGAAATCAGATTCCTCATTAAAAGCGGCCCGTTCCTCAGATGTGAATTTCTCAGAGTTCTGCAGATAGTTTTGCACTTTTTTGTGGCTATATCTGGGAGATTCTGGTCTGTTTTTGTCAGCAACTTTTTTATAATTCCTGGAGCATTCCGGACAATACTTATTTTTTTTGTCTTTTTGTATATGTATGCTGTCGCAGTTTTTACAGAAATGAAATTTATACTCACAATTCCTCATTTCAATCAAATCTAAAATGAGGATCTGATTTGTGTTTGCAACGTCATAGACCATATACCATTTTCCATTGATAAAATGTGGTACTACAGAGAAAGGCGGAAACATTTCAATGGACTGCATTAAAAATATATCAATGGGATGTACTTTTGTATCTTCTGGGACATCGTTCCATCCCTGATCCCTTATAATTTCAAGGAGCTTTTCGTGAGTTTCCTTTTGCTTTTCCTGAGAAATATATTTATTGTTGTGTGTATTGAATGATTTAACAGCAGTAAAGCCCTTTTCGTTAAAATTGATATTATTAACATAACTTTCAATGATACTGATGAAGAAAGAAACATCATCTGTTAAGTATTCTTCGTATGCATCGTCTAATTTCCGGATTCCTTCATCGTCATGTGCATCAATAAGTCTGTCATAATTTTCATAATATTCCTGCTGGGCAGAGTGATAATAGTTATAGATATTTATAGAAATCTGTCCAAATTCAAAAAATTCTCCTGTTTCCAGGTCTTTCCAACCTGTTTCCAGCTTTAAAAAAGTAGCCATGCTATATACCTCCATTCTTTATTATCCGTTATAAAAGTGAAAAAACAAGCGGATAAAATCGGATAACACAAATGATAAAACATGATGTATAATAAAGATATCCAATAAATTTATATTGAAATATTGGATAGTAAAAGTATAAACGAAAATAAAGTATTTGTCAATGGAGGATGGAGAAAGGACAATGAGAGCGGCAGAAGTTAATGAGATTACAAGTAATACTATGTGTGTTGATACTAATGGACTTGCAAAAGACTATTTGCGTTGTGGAAGAAAGACAGCGGTTGACATTGGAACATCAGCAAATGCGTGTATACAGGTTGGGAAACGGGTGCTTTGGAACTTAAAAAAGATTCAGCAGTATATTGATTCGATATCAGAATGAGAGATCTGGAGCAGAAAGGAGCGACGGATCAGTGAATAAGGCAGGAGCAGAAAGGCAGGATACCGGATGAACGGATGGATAAAAATTCATAGAAAGATGCTTGATAATCCGATTGTGATGAAAGATTCGGATCATCTGGCAGTCTGGGTATTCCTACTTTTAAATGCTGCTCACAAGGAGCATAAGGCACTATTTAAAGGTGATAAAATTACCTTGCAGCCTGGACAGTTGATTACTGGAAGAAAGACGATCTCAGATAGTTTGAAAATTTCTGACAGCAAAGTGCATCGGATTTTAAAGCTTTTTGAAGCTGAACAACAGATTGAACAACAAACAAGTAACAAAAACCGCCTTATTTCCTTGCTAAACTGGGATAAGCACCAATTT